>CAYLMF010000022.1:0-12302 GCA_964385005.1 uncultured Bdellovibrionales bacterium
GGAGTCCTTTCAATCAGTGCAGACTCAGTCGCTCTCTCTACAGATACCACTGGTAACTATGTAGCCACTATCACTAATGGCAACGGTATCTCTGGTAGTTCATCAAGTGAAGGAGGAACGCCGACTATCGCTCTCGGAACACTTACCGCTAACTGGAATCAGACCGGTGCTTTCGATATTTCCCTTAACAACGCCTCATCTGAGCTTCAAATCCTTGAATCAACAGGAGGGACTTTCTTCGGTACCATTGATGCAGGGGACTTAAGTGCCAACAGAACACTCATCATTCCAGATGTAGACGGGACTATCATCACTACAGGAGATACTGGTACGGTCACCAACACTATGCTCTCAGGTTCTATCGCTGCTTCTAAGTTAGTGGGTACAGACATTGATACTCTCGGCACTGTCACAGCAGGAACCTGGAATGCTTCTGCTATCGGAGTAGCCTACGGTGGGACTGGTCTTACCGCTACTCCATCTAATGGACAACTGGCTATCGGCAACGGTACCGGCTACACCTTAACCACACTGACAGATGGAACTGGTATCACTATCACTGAAGGATCAGGTACTATCACTATCGCTTCAACTCTTGGAACTAGCATAGACCTGACTACAGAAGTGACGGGTACGCTTCCAGTTGGAAACGGTGGTACAGGAGCTACCACTCTCACTTCTAATGGAGTCGTCATCGGAAACGGAACATCAGCTGTTCAAGTCACAGCAGCTGGAACCAACGGACAACTCTTCCTTGGATCAACAGGAGTAGCCCCAGCCTTC
The DNA here is from genome assembly GCA_964385005.1 of uncultured Bdellovibrionales bacterium. Classification (GTDB taxonomy): domain Bacteria; phylum Patescibacteriota; class Minisyncoccia; order Moranbacterales; family UBA1568; genus UBA1568. The sequence goes on from CAYLMF010000022.1 coordinate 784, forward strand.
GCTACCATGAGTGGTGACGCCACTATCACCAATGCTGGAGTCCTTTCAATCAGTGCAGACTCAGTCGCTCTCTCTACAGATACCACTGGAAACTACGTAGCGACAGTCAGTACCTCAGTCCTTACAGGTCTTACCGGAGGTGCAGCAGGTAGCGAGGGAGGAACCCTTACTCTCGCCCTGGATTACTCACAGGCTCTTTCGGGGGATCCAGCTTTAGCTGCTAATGCAGCTGTCTTTGGAGCAAGCGGTCTTGTATTTGAAGGATCAGCCGCTAATACTTTTGAGACTTTCCTTTCTATTACTAATCCAACCGCTGATAGGACCTATACCTTTGCTGATCTTGGAGGCACAGTAGCAACTATTGATGGCGGACAGACCTTTACTTCGGCAACTTGGAATGGAACGAGTATTGCAGATGCATATATAGATGACACTTTGACTCTTGGAGCAAGTGCTACTATTACTAATGATCTCATCACCCCTGATGATCTCAAGACAAGTGGACAAAATGATGAATACTGTCTTACTTATGAGGCATCAGGTACTACTTGGGAGTGGCAGACTTGTGGGGGTGGTGGAGGAGCTAATACTGCACTATCCAACCTTGCTTCTGTAGCTATTAATATCTCTCTCTTACCGGGTGCGGATGATACGATTGATCTTGGTAGCGATTCTTTCCGTTGGAGAGATCTTTATCTTGGAGGAGAGACTATCCATATCGGTACTTCTACTACGGATGAAGCAACTATCGGTTATACCACTTCAACCAATCTTCTTAACTTCTCTACTGACTCTACCTCCAATGGTGATATAGCCTTCTTCTCAGATGATCTGTATCTTGATAAGTCGACTGGATTTGTAGGTATCGGCGATGCTACACCATCAAGTCTCTTTACTGTTGGAGCATCAGATAATTTCCAGATTAATGCTTCAGGGCAAATAGTGGCTGGTACCTGGCAGGGTACAGTTATCGGAGCTCAGTATGGAGGTACGGGCCTTAATACAAGTTCATCTACTGGTATCGCTACGGTCTCTTCTGGTACGTGGAGTGTTGCTTCAAGTATTGGACCTACATTAGGAGGTACTGGTCAGACTACCTACGCTACGGGCGATATCCTCTATGCCTCTGCTTCGAACACACTTTCCAAGTTGGCTATTGGGACGGATACGTATTGTCTCAAGGTGGCTACTGATGTTCCGGTGTGGGATGTATGTGGAGGAGGAAGTACACTGCAGGGTGCATATGATGGTGATGTAAATGGCAGTGATACTACTATTACACTTTCATCTAATGATGATGGCTTAGTGTTCTCAAATCCTACTTCAGCTGGTACTGACAGCGCATTCTTGCTGAGTCTTACACAACAAAACACGACTGCTACGGTAGTAGCGTTTGATATTGTGCAGTCATCCAATGCAGCCAATGGCGCCAATATTACCGCTAACTCTATAGATGCTGAGACAGGCCTTGCCGTGACAGCGAATGGCCTTACGTCTGGTAGAGTTCTGGCCATTAGTTCTTCATCGACAGCTCAGACAGGGAGCGTGGCTGAGTTTACTCAGTCCGGATCAAATGCTTCTAACACTGGAAGCGTGGTGAAGATTTCCAATACCGGTACGGCTAGCACAAACACTTCTCTATATATAGATCATCAGGCCACTGGTACCAATAATTTGGCTTTGCGCATTGATGATCAGTCTGGTGATGCAACACCATTTATAGTGGATGGTGAGGGGCGTGTCGGTATAGCTACAGCTGCTATATCTGAAGATGCTACTTCTGAGAGATTGCTTCAGGTAGGGTCAGAAGTAAATCGTGGAAACTCAGTGACGTATGGTGAGGTGGTGACGAAGGGTCTAAAGGGGATTAAGGCGCTGACCGATATCAAGGATATTTATATGTACGACACTACCGCCGATAGCGATGGTGGACGCTGGATTGACTGGGCCACTACAGATCGACTTTCATGGTATTCAGAAACGCTGGATGATAGTACAAATGATCCGTGTGATATAGCTACAGATGACCGTTGCTATAGCCATTCCTTTCCTCGCAAGGCTATATTGGTAGTGACCGGAAGTGCTCTCTATATTTTTGATGCCACCACTAATGAAATGTGGATGAAGTTTAGTCAGAATGCTTCGGGCTACGCTCTGGGTGCTGATACTAATAATGATCCATCGAGTGTTACGGCGCTCAATGGTGTGGTATATGTAGGAACCAGAGGTACTTCATCAGGTGGTCTCTATGCGATTGATTTCGTTAATGATCGTATGTGGAATTATGATGCCACAGACCGCGCGGGAGCTGATACGGGTATTAGTGGTCGTAATGCAGCTGTGGCCTATGCCAGCGACTCTATTACTGCGCTTCAGCTTGATCCAGTAGGTACTTCTGCCGAATGGATGAATATCAATGATGTAGATGCTACGAGTATCAATAGTAGTATCTCTGCCACTACTGTAGGAGCAGCAACAAACCTTGTGGCTGGCAATGGACAATCCTACGTGACTCTTGCTACGGATTCAGGTATTACCGTGATTAATCTTGCGGCGCAAAAGCTTCTCCAGTATTCAGATGTAGCTGCTGATAATTATGAGGCGGTTGAGTTGACTCGTAATGGTCGTTTATATGGACTCAACTCAACTACCGATCAACTCGAAAGATGGGACAATGTGGATTCTGATAAGACGAGCGAAGTAGCAGGAACCTATAGTGCACGCTGGGTATCTACGGTAGGACCCGCCTTGTGGAATGCGACCGTCGCCATCCAGACTAACGCTCCAGATGCCCTGGAAGTAGTAGAGCGCGGATCGTTGGCATTGGAATCTATGGATCTTATCTATGTAGGACATAACTTAGGCCTAACGGAAATCCATGATCATACGACCCTCACTAATGGATGGTCTAAGTTCTATGATACGACTCGCCAGACGATGCTCATGCCAAATGCTATTGATACAGCACTGATGCTCGATGAAACAACTGGTACTCAGGCACAAGATGTGAGTTTCAATAATACGGACATGGCTATCAAGGGTACCCCGGTCCTAGCGGCAAGTGGTGTACGTGGCAAAGGCTTAAATCTTAACGGAGCGAGCTATCTTTGCTCTGATGCTAACCAAGATAATACCTGTGATAATGACACAAGTCTTAATATGTCTACTACCGGATTTACGATTGGAATGTGGTTTAAGCACTCTACAACTGCGCCAGCTACACCTCAAGTACTCTTTGAGAAATGTTATAACACTACGCCGGCTGCTACGACTGGCTGTGTCGTAGCCTATATGACTACCACGGGTACGATAGTAGGGGCTATTGACGCCACCACCACCTTTACGCAGTTTACGACGTATGACGTCACTGCTACTTCAAGTCAGACGTATCATGATAATCAATGGCATTTTCTTGTGATGTCTCGAACGAACGCCAATGATATGGATGTCTTTATCGATGGACAGGCGCTCAACTTGAGTAACGCTACTGGACAGACAGCTACAGTAGATGCAGCCAACCAGGTAGTGAGTATTGGTGCGAGCTGCGCTGGATCAGCTAACTGTGCTACAGGAGCTAACTTCTGGGATGGCTCTATTGATGATTTCCATTTTAGTAATGGAACTACTACCGTAGCTACTGTTTCTGGTGCCCAGCAACGTCGTCTCTATAATGATTCACGACCACTGGTTAATAAGAGGGTAGTGACTGTTGATAATGCTACCACTGCCACAAGTACGACAATTGGAGATTCAGGAGAAGCCTGGATACCAAATGAGTTTGCTGGACTGGTTATGACTATTACTGGTGGTACTGGATCCGGCCAGAGTCGTCGTGTGACCGGAAACACAGCTACCACACTTACTGTCTCACCTGCATTTGATACGGCACCAGATACCACGAGTGATTTTGAGGTTGATCCAGAGGCCTTGTATGGCGCCTCTAATATCGTCAATGCAGTTGGTATTACAGCCGAATCACCTCTTGGAGAAGCTCGTATGATGTGTGCTGGAACAAACAGTGGTACGGATACCGGAGGAGTAACTTGTTATAACCATCAGGCAGGACCAAATGTCGTAGCAGAAGTATTCCATGCAGACGCTAAGAAGCTCGATGACAGCAGTACAGAATGGACGGGTACAGACTATGATGATATTAAATCTATCGATCTTTCTGGTAGATCACTTATCATTGGTTCCCAGGGACATCTTTATACCAGAACTGAAGACGTTCGACTTGGTCAGGGATTGGATTATCTTGCCAACCAACTCTTTAACATCAGGGGGGAGATGATTCTTGATGGTATCACTGCTGCAGGTAGTATTGGTCTTGAGGTAGGATTTACTGGAGGAGCCGACTTAGCAGAGCGCTACTACTCAAATGAACCGCTTGAAGCAGGTGAGGTTGTCGCTATCGATAACTCTCTTGGGGCGGGCGTGAAGAAGTCAGAGAATGCATACCAGAAGGATGTGATCGGTATTGTGGCCACAAGTCCTGGCATTGTCCTTGGAAACGAACAAGAGAATGCCTATCCTGTCGCTTTGGCAGGACGTGTACCAGTGAAAGTTACCAACGAAAACGGGCCTGTCTACACAGGAGATCGCATCACTGCTTCATCACGACCAGGCTATGCCATGCGAGCAGTACAAGCAGGTAGGGTGCTTGGTACAGCCCTTTCTGACACGACTGACTGGACCGTTTGTGAAGGTGAAGATCCTGCCAACTCAGAAGCCATACTTTGTGCGACTGCCTTTGTCTTTGTGAACCTTTCTGACTACTATGGTATGCCGGTAGAACTGGCTATGACAGAAAGAGACGCAACTCTTGGAGCTGATGGTCTTTCTGGCACAGCAAGCCTTGATGGTAGTGAACAGGGGCTTGGATCGGATACGGCGAGTATCAGACTGGCTACCGCTATGCCGACGAAGCAAGAAGGAATCCTTAACTTCCTCAAGGAACTTCGTGATACACAGGCAAGCACCTCAGAGATTTTTGCGGGTAGAGTAGCTGTTTCAGGAGAAGTGATTACGCCAACGCTCTATGCCGACACAATATTCGCCAAGAGTATCAAGGCCGATTCTATAGAGGGATTAGAGATATTTACCAATAAGCTCGGCAGTCTCGACGCTCAGTATCAAGAACTGTCACAGTCTGTGACGGTGGCTGGGGAAGGAGATGTGAGTAATCTCAAGATGCTCACCCTAGATTCTGCTGAGGTAAAATTGGCACTCAATGTCCTTGGCACGCTCACTGCACGCGGAGGTATTGTGGTAGGAGGAGATGCAGAGTTTAATGGGGATACTGTATTCAATAAACTGGCTACATTCCTCGGTCTTACGACTTTCAAGGACAGCGTATTGTTTGAGAAAACCCCAACCTTCAGCAAAGACACAGCTGGTTTCGCAGTTATCAAGGAGGGCCAACGTACCGTGACTGTGGCATTTGAAGATACCTATGCCAAGCAGCCTATTGTTTCAGTGACACCTACCAACGAACGGAGTGCTCTTTTGGATGATGATGATATATCGAGTGAAGTAAAAGCTGATATTAAGGCAGTGGAAGCTGACTTCCGTGAAGCTTACTTCAATGACGATGTGAAGTATCTTATCACGAATAAGAGTCAGAAAGGCTTTACTATTGTCCTCAATAAACCAGCTACCAGAGAGCTGACTTTTAGCTGGGTAGCACTTTCTGTAAGCAACGGGAGTACCTTCTACTCTGAGGATAAGCCGGAGCAGATAACAGAAGATGCCAAAGAAGAGGAGGAAGTGGAAGTAGTACAGGATGAGACTTCTGGTGATATAAGTCCAGAGCCACCAAGTGAAGAGTCTACGGGTGGAGCTAATGGTACAGAAACGAGTATTCCTTAGGTAAAAAAGTGAAAAAAAAGACAAAATAGAGTATACTAAAGAAAAAGTATACTCTGTTTTTATATGGCTCAAACAACCAGAACTCGCGCACCAAGGGCACGCGCTTCAGCGAAAGAAGTAGTAGCGGAAGAAGCTCCATTGGTGACACATCGGGAAAAGAAAAGAATTTCGATGCATCCAAGTACCTTGGTACTTTTGATGCTTCTGATTGCTGCAATTGGAGCGGCAGGGTATTTCTACTATCAATCCAAGTACGCAGCTCAGATAGCGGATAGTAAGGAAATAGAAGAGCTTACGAAAACGATTGGTCAGTTTGTGGAGTTGCCTGTAGATGAAACCCCAACACTTGCAACGGTAACAGACAGAGAGAAGCTTGCTGATCAGACTTTTTTTATCAAGGCAGAAAATGGAGATAAAGTGCTTATCTATAGCAATAGCGGCAAAGCCATCTTGTACCGACCAAGTACCAAGAAGATCGTGGATATGACCTCAGTAAATATTAATCAACCAGCTGCCAACACAGAATCTGCTCCACAGGCTCAGACAGAAGAAACTCTACCTTCCGAATCTACAGAAGCCTCAATTGAAAAAAAGATAACCGTAGCCCTCTATAACGGGGGTATAAAAGTAGGTGTAACAGACGCAGCTGAAAAGCAGATCAATGCAGGTCTTCCGGAGATGCAGGTAGCTCTCAAAGAAAAAGCAGTTAAGAGTGATTATGTGGGTACGGTAGTAGTGGATGTTAGTGGGAGTAATCCAGATAAAGCAACCGCGCTAGCAAGTTTACTTGGAGCAAAGGTAGGAAGCTTGCCATCTGGAGAAGTGACCCCGCAAGCGGATATAGCGGTGATTATCGGTAATACAGAGGCACTAGCGCCAACTCCAGCACCCGAAGAAAAGAAGAAAAATTAAAATATTCAAGCATTATAAAAACCCGCCGAATTGGCGGGTTTTTATTTAGTCGAGACCAAGTTGTACTTTGGCTTCGAGAGTCATTTTATCTGGAGACCAAGGTGGATCAAAGGAGAGTTCTATCTCAACTTCTTCTATAGCTTTAATTTCCATCACTTTATCCTCAATTTCCTTTTGGATTTGTCCAAAGAGGGGGCAGCCAATAGTAGTGAGAGTCATAAGAATTTTACAGATACCCTCAGGGGTAACAAAAATCTCATAGATAAGACCAAGTGCCACTATAGAGACACCGAGTTCTGGATCAAGGACAAGATCAAGCTTGGCTCGAACTTGGTCTTCAAGTGGAAGGGTAGATTCTGACATTTACGCAGGAAAAATTACATTACCCTCAGTGTCTTTGATGATGATAGCAGCGACCGGACAAGAACGGGCAGCATTGAGAATAGTTTCTTGGTCATCCTGGTCTACGGTAGCAAGGATAGCGGCTTTGGCATCATCATCGAGAGCAAAGGTATTTGGAGCCATAGCGGTACAAGGGGCAGCTCCAATACATACACCGTGGTCTACTTCGACTGTCCAGCCGTTATTGAGGGTTACTGGACCTGCTGGCTTCAGGGCATCTTTCCATTCCATAAGTTTGAATTTATTTATTATGCTTCTATTTTACCACAAAGAGCCTTTTTGAGGGTTTCAAGTGAGAGGAGGGCACATTTCATACGGCCAGGAGAGATGGCTAGGCCTGTGAGACTAAGGACTTCAGTAGGTTCTTTCTGGCAGGTATCTGATACCATAGTTCCAATAAGAGTATCGTAGAGGATCGAAGCAGAAGCTAGAGAAATAGCGCAGCCTTCGCCTTCAAAGCCCAAGTTTTTTATAATACCATCTTCCACGAGAAGAGTGATAGTAAGTTTATCTCCACAGGTGGGGTTGAGGGCCTCGGCTTGGTGAGTAGATTTTTCAAGGAGTCCAAAATGACGAGGATTGTGGTAGTGATCGAGTATGTGGTCTTGGTAGAGGTTCATGAAAGGAGAAGTTGTTAGTGGTTAGTGAGTAGGTTGTAGTGCGAATACCAAAGACTAGGACTTAGGAGAGAGTAGTTCTTTGATTTCTATGAGTGCAGTGATAAAGAGATCGATATCTTCCTTGGAATTATAGAGTCCAAAAGAAAGTCGAGTGGTAGCTGATAGGCCGTGCCCTCGATGCCAGGGCTGAGCACAGTGCTCACCAGCGCGCACACAAATACCTTTTTCTCCAAGAAGAGTGGCGATGTCATGAGGATGGATGCCAGTGAATGTGAAGCTAAGAATACCTGATCGGCGTGTATAGTCTTTGCCTCCTACTAGAGTTACTTGTTCACCAAAAGTATCAATCAGCCTTTCACCAGCATATTTCTGAAGTTTCTGGTCGTGACGTTGGAGGGCATCGTAGCCAATACTTTTTATAAAATCGATAGCTGCACCAAGGGCAAAAATACCACTGATGTTTTGGGTACCAGCCTCAAAGCGGTCAGGGGATTCCTTATAGGTAGTTTCAGGGCCACAAGCATCAAGGACCATGCCGCCGCCATAGATACGCGGCTTGAGAACGCGAAGAAAGTTATGCTTACCATAGAGCACTCCTATGCCAGTAGGTCCGTAGAGTTTATGTCCTGAGAAAGCTACAAAATCAGCATTCCAACGACGGACATCGATAGCTTTGTGTGCAATATACTGAGCAGCGTCTACCACGATTACTGCATGCGGGACAATTTCTCTAATAGACTCAATAAGACGTGGCACATCTTGCATAACGCCAGTGACATTGGAAAGAGCGCTTATAGCTACAATAGCAGTATTGTCTGTCAAGGTAGCGGTAAGCTCTGCTTCTGAGATAGTGCCGGTATCAGTGCTTTTGAGGATTTTGAACCCAGCCTTTTTCTTTTTGGCGAGTTCTTTCCAAGGAAGATAGTTTGCATGATGCTCAAAGTCAGTAACTACGATGGCATCATCAGCTGAGAGTGATTCTTCAAGTATGAGGGCCAACATATTGAGGCCAGCCGTAGTACCACTCGTAAAGATGATTTCTTCTGGGAGAGCATTAATAAATGAAGCGGTAAGTTTGCGGATAATGTCCACATGAGCACTGGTTTGTTCGGCAAGGGGGTAGAGGCCGCGCGAAAGATTAGTGCTTGCGAGAGTGAGATATTCTACCTCAGCATCGATAACAGATTTTGGTTTGAGAGCAGTGGCGGCACTATCAAGGTATACAAGCTCTGGATAATGAGTAAAAAAAGGAAAAAGTTCTTTATGCATACAGTTTTTGTATTTGTTCTGAAATATTTTGACGGACTTCTTTAAGCATATCTTCTGTGACGCCCTGGTCAAGTATGGCTTCAAAAGAAGTTTCTATAAAGCCGTTAATGAGAGTGCGAGAAGCCTGTTCTTTGGTGAGGCCACGTGACTCTAGGTAATACAGAGAGTCTTGATTAAAAGGAGTAGCGCTAGCCTTGTGGTGACAAATGACGTCACGAGGGAGAATTTCAAGACTCGGAATACTCGTGTGACGAGCTTCTTTGGAAAGAAGAAGGGCGCGGCTCTCTTGAGTAGCAGTACTTTGATTGCCTGATTTAGTAATATGAATAAGTCCACGATAGTGTGATTCTGCCTTGCCGCTGAGCACGCTTCGAAACATCACTTCTGAGGTTGTGTGGCGTGCAGTGTGTTTTTGAATAATAGAGAGCTCTTGGGCACTGTCTTTATCGAGAGCAAAAGCAAAGATGTGGGCTTTTGCATGTTCACCTGCAAGTTCGAAAGTGATTTCGCCACTACGATTAAGCAAGAAAAAAATACACTGCTCATTTTCCTTGAGAGTATAGGTAGAAATGTCTTCAGTTGAGATATCTTTGAAAATCATGGATTTATTGTTGGGATTTTGAAATTTAACCTATACTCCCTTCCATTTCCAATTGGATGAGGCGGTTAAGCTCAATAGAGTATTCTAGGGGAATTTCTTTAACGACAGGCTCTATGAAACCGTTAACCAAAAGGCTTTCAGCTTCGGATTTATTGATACCTCGAGACATGAGGTAGTAGAGCTTTTCTTCGCCTATTTTTTCTACGGTAGCTTCATGCTCAAAGGAGCTGTTTTTTTCTTGGATACGCATCGTCGGGTAGGTATCTGAGCGAGAGTGTTCATCTAAGAGGAGGGCATCGCAGACTACAGAAGCTTTGGATCCAGTAGCACCTGGAGCAATATGTACCATGCCTCGATACGATGAGCGACCACCATCTTTGGCGATAGACTTAGAAACCACACGTGAAGTAGTATTGGGTGCAAGGTGAAACATTTTGGCACCAGCATCTTGATGCTGATTTTTGCCAGCATAGGCAATGGAGAGAACTTCGCCACGAGCGCCTTCACCCGTGAGGTACACTGCGGGGTACTTCATGGTTACGCCGCTACCGATATTACAATCAATCCATTCCATGACAGCATTTTTTTCGGCGCGAGCACGTTTGGTGACTAGGTTATAAATATTTTTACTCCAGTTTTGGACCGTAGTATAGCGGACACGAGCACCTTCTTTGACAATGATTTCTACCACGGCAGAGTGGAGTGAGTTCGTAGTGTAAATAGGAGCTGTACAGCCCTCTATATAGTGTACATAGCTACCCTCTTCAGCAATGATGAGGGTACGTTCAAATTGACCAAAGGCTTCGGCATTGATGCGAAAATAGGCTTGTAGCGGGAGATTAACCTTTACTCCTTTCGGCACATAGACAAAAGAACCGCCAGACCAAACAGCTGAGTTAAGGGCTGCAAATTTGTTGTCATGGCTTGGGATGAGTTTGCCAAAGTATTCACGGACTAAGTCAGGATGCTTTTTGACTGCTGTATCCATGTCACAAAAAATAACACCAAGTTTATCGAGTTCACGATTGACGCTTTCGTAGACCACTTCTGATTCGTATTGAGCAGAGACGCCTGCAAGAAACTTTTTCTCAGCTTCAGGGACACCGATACGATCGTAGGTGTCCTTTATTTCTTGAGGAAGATCTTCCCAGCTTTGTGATTGCTTGTCAGTAGCCCTGAGATAATACGTGATAGCATCGAAATCAATAGGGGTGAGATCGGCGCCCCAAGTAGGAAGGGGTTTATCTTGGAATATCTTGAGTGCTTGGAGACGAAAATCAAGCATCCAAGGCTCTTCTTCTTTGATAGCGGAAATTTCCCGAACGATAGCTTCTGTTAGGCCAAGGCCAGTCTTATGGACAGAGCGTTCAGGCATAGCAAAGCCAAAACGGTAATCGTCGAGCGCAAGGTCTGGTGTTGATTGCGGTTCTTTAGGCATGGGATTAGATTTGTTCAAAGCCATTTTTCTCGATTTCTTCAGCCAAAGTATGATCACCAGTTTTGATAAGATGCCCGTTTTTAAGGACGAGAACAGTGCTTGGGTTGAGAATAGAAAGAAGCTTATGGGAATGTGTGATATAGACAAGCGTGGTTTCCTCGGGAAGATGTTTCTTGATGAATGTAGTGATGAGCTTCAAGGCATCGACATCTACACCAGTGTCTATTTCATCAAAGATAGCTAGTTTTGGTTCAAGGAGAGCTGCCTGCAAGACTTCGATTTTTTTCTTTTCACCACCAGAAAATCCTTCATGAAGAGAACGCTTGAGAAGCTCATCTTTGATATTGAGTTCCTCGGCGAAAGCTTTGACTTTTTTGTGAAGCGTCATAGCATCGAGTTTTTTGCTGCT
>CAYLMF010000023.1:0-1290 GCA_964385005.1 uncultured Bdellovibrionales bacterium
TATACTACGTATATGAATATAGTGACGCTCAACACCTGGGGAGGGCGGGCAGGCAAAGAAAAATTACTCGACTTTTTTAGGCAATACAGGGATACTGTAGATATTTTTTGTTTGCAGGAAATATGGAATGGCGGGCATGAAGTACGGGGTACTTTGGCTGGCGGGGTAGTACTTAATGATATCTATCCAGAGTTACTCTCAGAAATCAAAGAGATACTCGTAGACTATGACTGTAATTTCCAGTCTCAATTTCGAGACTATTTTGGTCTCGCTCTTTTCGTTAAAAAAGATATTAAGACAATGGAATACGGGGGCCAATTTGTACATAAAGAAGAGGGCTATGAGAATCCTCATGATATCGGTAAACATGCTCGTAAAATTCAGTTTGTGAGAATAGGGGAGTATGCTACTCCCCTGACAGTGATAAATTTTCATGGTCTTTGGAATGGAGAGGGTAAGGGTGATTCAGACGACCGGATTCTTCAATCACAAAACATACTGAGTTTTCTCAAGGAGCAAACGGGTGAGATTATATTATGTGGAGATTTCAATCTTACGCCAGATACAGAAAGTCTTCGGATAATTGGAAGCTCCGGCCTGAGAAACTTGATTAGTGAATACGGTATTACTTCTACCCGTACATCTCTTTATGCTAAGCCAGTGAGGCACGCCAGTTACGTGTTTGTCTCGGATGGTATCCAAGTAGCAGATTTCAAAGTCCTGCCAGAAGAAGTTTCTGATCATGCTGCATTATTGTTGGAGATAAATAGTGAAGTATAACTATCTATACATGAGTAATCTTGGAAAAAGAATTTTAGTACTTGGAGTAAGTGCATCTGGAAAATCAACCTTTTCTAGAAAGTTGGCAGATAAGGTAAATATTCCTTTATTTCATGTGGACGCTTTTATGTGGAAGCCAGGATGGCAGTATATTGGTGATGAGGCTACGATAGCCAAACTGCAAGAAATAGGAGCAGGAGAAGAATGGATTATTGAAGGCTACATAGAGAAAGGTATTAGAGCGTTTCTTTTTGAGCGAGCTGACTCTATCATTTACTTAGACTACCCTCGTAGAGTAGCTACTCTACGGTATCTGAAGCGATGGCTCAAGCATCGCAAGCAGCCTCGACCAGAACTAGCTGGCTGTCCTGAGAAGTTTGACTGGGAATTTATGAAACTTGTATGGCGTAAAGGAGAAACCTGGTCTGTAAATAAGTTTTTGGCACAGATGCCAAGTCAAGACAAGGTAATGAAATTAACATCAGTTAAAGCCACAGAGGCTTTCTTGAA
>CAYLMF010000023.1:1390-11971 GCA_964385005.1 uncultured Bdellovibrionales bacterium
GTCAAGACAAGGTAATGAAATTAACATCAGTTAAAGCCACAGAGGCTTTCTTGAAGAACTAAATCTATGAAAAAAATAACTACCGTCAAAGAATATTTTCAAACCCTCACCCCAAAGGAGAAGAAGATATTACAAGAGCTTCGTGGTTGGATTCAAGAAATGCTCCCTCAGGCTGTAGAGTGCATCTCCTATAATATGCCGACATACAAAGTGAATGGCAAGGCAATAGCTGGATATTTATCACATAAGAATCATTTTTCATACTATCCTCATAGCGGTACGACTCTAGGAGTGTTTGTCAAAGAAAAAGCACTGTATGGCGGTACCAAAAGCGCTCTTCATTTTACATACGAAAAACTATTGACTAAAACCCTGGTCAAGAAATTGATCCAAGTGAGACTCAAAGAAATTAAATAGCTATTTATATTTATGAAACATCTTATCCGTACCCGTTTTGGTCAAGATATTATTGCAGAGGTGCAGTTACCTGTAAGGCAAACTGGTAAGATAGCCATCCTGGCTAGCGGTCTCCCATCGGCGCCACCACGACGAGCCGTGTTTGAATTTCTTTCCAAGAAAGGCTACACAGTGATTGCTTTCCGCTATCGAGGAACATGGGAAAGCGGGGGATACTTTTTAGAGGAATCACCAGCCAAAGATGTAGAAATTATTGTGAAACAATTAGAGGCTAAAAAGGGGATTGTTGATATTTATAATCAGACTACCCTACCCGTACAAGTAAAAGAGATACACCTTTTTGGAAATTCATTTGGTGGACCTGCTGTGCTCTTGAATTCTCACCTTAAAAAAGTAACTAAGATTATCACGCTTTCTCCTGTTATTGATTGGACGGTAGAGAGTGAATCAGAACCATTTGAGTTTTTTGTTCGCTTTACGGAAGAGGCTTTTGGTTCAGCCTATCGCCTGAAAAAAAACAATGCCTGGAAAAAACTTCTCGATTCGCCTCTCTATGATCCGGCCCAGAATATCAGGACTATTGATGGCAAGAAGGTGTTCATCATCGGAACAAGTGATGACACAGTTACTCCGAGTACTCTCATACCAGCCTTTGCTCACAATACCGGTGCCAAGTACTACATCAAACCCAAGGGTGGACACCTCGGTATGTCCAATCTCACTCAGCTTTTCTATTGGCGTAAGATAGAGGGCTTTCTTGCCAGGAGGTAGGTGCTTGATTGACCTGAGCGTTTACTAGCTGGTATAGTGTGGGAGCGATAGAAAATACTGATAGAAGGGACAAGTAAACCATGTCGAAAGAAGTCAGAACCACCGAGTCCCTACGTGCTCTCGGAGAAGAGATTGCCTCTCTTGCCCCAGCCGAGCAAGTAGCCTTCCTCAGAGGGTTTATTGCAAAGCATGATTTTCTTGCCAACGAAATACACCGAATGGTGAAGGGCACAGAAGATTCTCGGCCGCGACTCCACGACAAAGTCGCAAGATTGCTCCGCCAGGCTCTGGATAGTCTCGTGCAACTGCCCTCCTAGGCAACGTCAATAGGGGGGTAGGAAAGGGAGAGTCTGCCATAAAAAACAGAGAGCTCTCGCAAGGTGGGTAACACCCCTTTGCGAGAGTTTTTTATAGAGATCTTCTTGGAATCGTGCAGAGTAATGATATACCAAAATGCGACATGTGGATAAGCAAAATAAACGTACAGTTACCCTACTATATACTGAACTAAGTTAAGTATATAGGAATGAGCGCTCCCCGGGTGAGCATGAAGAAATACCCTACTTTTATTTTTCTTGAGTATACCGATAAAGTACATGGTCTAAATTAATAATAAATTTTCCAGCCCCTGCTAAATATTTATTTTTTACGATTTTATCTCTTTGCTTTTATTTTTAATTTTTATGTTTCGAATTAGCTCTTAAAAAGAAAATGAAGGTACAGAAGTGGTACGCAGGTATTACTTTTGAAGTTCGACAAGTGAGCCCAGCGTGTAGATGAATACTGTTCTCTGGTATTTGATCGGAATTGAATGCACAGAAGCGCCTAGAATCATTTTTTGGTATCTAGAGTGGTATGTAGGTATTACTTTTTATCTCTATTTTTGTCCTAGATGATTGTATGATGTTGTATGAGAAATTCCCAAGTATTTTTGGGGATACTAAGTGGTACCTATGTATTACTTTTTTACATCAAAATTTATGTGAGATTTGGCGGTACCTATGTATTACTTTTTTTCATCAATTTTGAGCAGATGGAGTGGTACGTAGGTATTACTTTTTAAGTTCATTTTTTCGACTTCTGGCTCCCCTGAAATTTAGTGAAAAATCGGGGGAGCCAGAGGAAGAGTTTTGAGCGCTATAAGGTATACATATATGTATCTTTAATGATCTAAAAGCTATAAGAAAGAAGGATCTAATATAAGAGGGTAGAGTGGTGTATGTACCAGGGCTTTTTAGGAGGAATAGCCATACGGGTCATTTAAAGGCCTTAAATGAAGACCTAAACACAGGCCCCAGGTATAAGCTTTATATAAGCCATTCTTTTGTTACAGTGTCGCATAAGTTACATAATGCGACATGTATAGTATAAAGCCCTCAGTATAGATTTGTCTTACTTTTTATTTTGATTTCTTTCAACTATTTCTTCCGCATGTTCTCTAGATATCCGATCCTCTGTGTGGTGAGGTGTCAGGAAGAGTATAGGCAGAGGAATAAATAGAAATAGTGAGGATGTAGACCCCCTCCCAGAGGGTGGGGAGGCGTCCTCTATTTAAATTGTGAACTTTGTTCACTATATTACTTTCATACCCTAAGATTCCTTGATTATAAAAAATGGTGGTCAGGAGAAGATTCTCTCCTAACCACCTACGTATGCAAACACCCCTCAATTCGAGCCCACTTTTAGATCTAGGGCTTGAACCTTTCGCTGATGGGAGATGCAGGATTCAGTACCCTGAAAACGTGCTGCTCCACTTCCGCAGCTTCCTCGGGGTTGAGTTCATCATCGGCCCAGTCAAGTGCTCGTTCCCCTGGTTGAGGGGTACTCTTGTCAGAGGTTGGTTGTCCCATGCCCGTTACTCCCTTTTGAAGACCTGTCCAAAAAATTGTTTTGTTAGTATGCTACAGAGCAAATAATTTGTCAACAGTTCTCATAAGCAACGAAAAACTGGTACTATACAGGTATGCGTATATCGTATTCCAGTCTCGAAGCATATAAAAACTGTCCCTTGAAGTATAAGTTCAAGCATATTGATCGTGTCCCAGAACCTAAATCAAAAGAGGCACAATTTGGTACCCTCATCCATAGTGTCCTGAACTATATCTACACCCCTACCCTTCTCGTTCCTACCGTAGAACAGGCTATCAACTATTTTGCCAAAGGCTGGAAGTCAGAGGTCTATGATGATGAGTTTGAGGAGCGCTCTGCCTTCACTCAGGGTGTACAGATGATTCAGCAGTACTATGAGCAAAATGATATCGCTTCGGCCAATATCGTGGATCTTGAAAGTCGCTTTGCTATCGAGATTGGTAATGACGAAAGTGGTAAGCATGTCGTTTCCGGTATTATCGACCGTATCGACAAAACCAAAGATGGCTATGAAATTATCGATTACAAAACTGCTCGCAAGATGCCTTCACAAGATAAGGTAGACAACGACATTCAGCTTTCTATTTATCTCCGAGCATTTCTTGAGCGCTATCCGAAAGAAAAAGAAAACTTAGCAAATATCACCGTCAGTCTCTACTACGTGAAGCATGGTGTGAAACTTTCTTCTACACGAACCAAAGAAGATTTAGATAAACTAGAAGCACGATTCTTGGATGTGATCAAAGCGATAGAGAGTGCGGAATTTGAACCCATCCTCTCCCCTCTTTGTGATTGGTGTGGGTACAAGAAGCTCTGTCCACTTTGGAAGCATCAGTACAAAGAAGAGAGAAAGATAGACAGTACAGAAGCAGAGCAAATAATTGATCAGTACCTAGAGCTCAAGAAAAAACTTTCAGTAGAGAAACAAGAGCTTACCAAACTCCAGGGAGAGATTCTCCAGTATATGGAGGAAGAAGGAGTGGAAAGGGTATTTGGTGAAGGTGGTATCATCGCCAAGAGTCTTCGTACTACGTACAAGTATGATGAGCAAAAACTGCGTGATATTCTCGAGCCAGTAGATAAATGGGAAGCAGTACTCAAGGTAGATGGCGTAGCACTTCGCAATATTCTTGCTACCCTGCCGAGTGCTCTTAAGGAAGAAGTAGCCAAAACAAAAGAGATAGATAAAAGAAGTACGAGTCTTTCGGTCAAAAAAGGATCCCTTGATACCGAAGATGATTTTGAAATAACAGAATAATAGACAAAAATATGACCCACTATCAGATAGAAACTGACCAAAATATTGCGTATACCAAAGAGGGTTGCTCGCACTGTGCTCGCGCCAAAGAGCTCCTCAAGGAGCATGGTATCCCCTACACCGAACGAGATATCGTAGCAAACCCGGAATACATGGAGCAACTTATGAGTCTCATGAGTGATATCCTTGAGCCTGGCTCAATGGTCACTACCCCACAGATTTGGTTTATGGGTCAGTATATTGGAGGAGAGACTGAACTTGAAAAATATCTACTTACACAAGCGAGGTAGAGCTTCGATAGACTGCTTCTACGTTATTGCCATCAGGATCGAGGATAAAGCCTCCGTAGTAATTGGGCCCGTACTGAGGACGTGGACCAGGGGCGCCATGGCACGTGCCACCAGCAAGGAGTCCAGCTTCATGAAATTCTTGGACCATCTTTTCGCTTTCTGCTCGAAAAGCCAGATGGATTTTGGTAGTCTCCCCTTCTCCTGAAAGCCACAGGCGCGTTTCGTTATTTTCTCCAAAACTGCAACCGGTGATACCAGCACCAAAGTTGGCTACATCTTCTATACTATAGATACGTGTGTAACCAAGGGGTTTGAGAAGTGCTAGATAAAAGTCATGACTTTTCTGTAGGTCTTTGACGTTGAGTGAGACGTGGTCAATCATAGGATTATTTCTGATTAAAAAAAGGATTCTCCAAAACTTGTCCGATAATGTTTTTATAAAGTGCTACAACTTCTGGCCAATCTCTACCGTAGTCCTCTACCCACTCGGTTTGTTTCTTTATTTGCGTACGTATCTCATCTGGAGCAAGCCTAAAGTTTTTGAAAGTGATACAGTCTGTCTGGATGTGCCCTAGACCCGGAAGAAGTTTATCTACCACACGGATAAAACGTGCTTCAGGAATGAGCTGCTCTTCGTAGCTTTCGATGCTCCGACCAATCCAAGAAAAAGTATCATCGAATTCGCGTTTTATTCTTTCGAGTGCGAGAGCCTCCCTTTGCTGTTTGCTCACTTTCTCTGAATCATTTGATATAATCGTGACCGTATCTCCAGCATACACTTCGACCAAATCATGTACCAGAGCGTAGCTTGTGATTTTACCTATATCAAGAGTAGGATAAAACCTATCAGCTATAGAGGCTGAAAGCATACCCAAGAGGAAACTGTGATCAGTATCAGATTCTCTGTTCTTTGTAGCTGGTATAAGATTAGCTCGGTATGTCTCAGCAAAAGTATAGACAAGCGTAGTCAGAGCAGCTGATTTTTCGTAGAGAGGCGAAGGAGTCATGTAGCTAGTTCTTTATTAAGTAGGTATTGAGCGCCCGGTACACTTTTTCCGCTATTATAGCATAGCCAGCATTGTTGGGATGGATGGCATCGGACATGTACTTTGGATTACCAATCAGTCCATCAAGGATATCTGGCACATAGAGAGACTCAGTCTCTTTGGCTACACGATCAAACTCTTTTTGGTAAGAATTGCCTATCAGGCCGCCCTGTACACCAATGAGAACGACCATGCTACCACTTGCCTGCAGGTGATTGATGGTGGTGGTGATATTGGCAAAAGTTTTATCTTTGGGTATTTTTTGGAGAGCATCATTGCCCCCTACGAGAAGAATAGTGATATCGGGTTTTTCTTCGAGGACGCTATCAATTCTGGCCAAGACATTTGCAGATGTGTCGCCACTGATGCCGTAGTTGAGTATCGGCACGCCAAGCTTTCCCGAAACAAGAGAGACGAAATCTTGCGTATCCGTAGCGCCGTATCCCTCCACAAGGCTATCTCCCACAGCCACAATAGTGAGTTCTTTTAATGACTTGTTAGGAATATTTTTGACAGGAGCGAGACGCGTACTGTTCCACCACCAATAGAGGCCTCCCAAAAAAAGAAGTAAGAAAACAATAATAATTTGTCTGTAAGACATAGTTACTTTTTCATGTAGTGACTGCGGAGTGGTTCTTGGTAATGCTCAAGACTATAGCGTAAAGCCGTGCGCGGTAGCTTGAGTGCGTACTCATCAAGAAATGATGAAAGTGTATCTTGGCCACAGTGTTTACCGACTTCTCGGAGCATCCAGCCCACAGCTTTGTGCATGAGATCCTCTCTGTCATTGAGAAGAATCTTACTCAGGGTAAACGTAGGAGTAGAGTGGCCCTTTTTGATGAAGGCCCATGTCGACACCATAGCAATGCGCCGCTCCCAAAGGAGGTCAGACTTGGCGAGTCTGGTGAGGAGAATAAGGGCTTGATTTTCTTTTTTGTAGTGGACAAGATAGTGGCCGAGGATATAGTGAGCACTAGCATCTACCAAATCCCAGTTATTGATTCTTTCCGTATGTGTGAGGTAGAAATCGACGAGGGTTTGATGAACTGCCTTATCCCCCGCTTCGTACTGTAAAACAAGGATTTGGAGTGCTGTCAGGCGGAATTCGTGCTCTTTGGACATGAGGAGGTCATGGAGTGCTTCCAGAGATAAATTCTGGTACTTTTTGGCTATTTTTCGCTGATTTGGGACACTGATACCCAAAAACATATCCCCTGCTCCATACTGGCCTTTTTTGGTCTTAAAAAAGCGCATGGATTGCTCAGATTTCTCCTTATTTCCAAGGTCGTAGAGTTCTTTTTTGAGGGCTATAAGAGATTTCATTTTTGTTGCTTTAGAATTCTTTAGTATCTCCTTCTTGCATATCAACATATTCTATCCCGAGTGGCTCCAGGAGCATGGTAGGGATACGGCGAGTGGGTCCGAGTTGGTGCTCTTGTCTGAGCATGCCATCGTGCACAGGAAAAACTTTTTTGGGATGAACTGCCTTGGCATAGTCAATCGCTTCGGAGAGTTTCATCCAAGGACCCGCTACTGGAAGAGCGAGTACCTCTATGGGTGCATGAGGAAGTTCAAAAGAATCTCCTGGATAGAAGAGTGTGTGGCCTATGAGGAAGCCGGTGTTTTGGACTGGTGGTAAGTCGGCATGAATACATGCATGCTCACTGCCGACACTCTGGATGGCTTGGTGTTTACGTGTCAGTGTTTCTCCGGAGGTGATATTTGTCCAAGCGATATCATGTGTCTTGAGTATCTCCCCTACTCCCTTGTGCGTGATGATTTCTAGAGTAGGATTTTTGCTTTGGATAATGTCGATAGCATCGGTATGGCAGTGGTCTTGATGTTCATGTGTGATGAGTAAAATATCGATATCAGTATCAAGTGGGCAGGTATTGTAGTTTCCGGGATCAGTAAGGATTCGTAACTCCCCCACCTCAATCAGTAAACAGCAGTGACCAAATTTTGTGATTTTCATAGAGTTATGTATCAAGTGTGTAATCATCTTTTATGCGCTCCCATATTTTGAGCGAGTGAAAGGCTGGCTTCTGGATATCATCTGGATTGAGAAAACCAGACTCCATGAGAAAAAGAAGCGTCTTCAAGTTGGCACCTCGGACAAAAACATATTTCTCAAGGCCGTGTTTCTTGAGTTCCTGGTAGAGCTTGACCTGCTCCAGGTAGACCGTATCTTTGCTATTCGTGAGGAGTCCAGCCTCAGAGGTAAGACTCGCTCCAGAGGCAAAGAGTCTCTTGGTGCGATTGATAGCCAGCTTGAGATTGGTATCACATTCTTTCTCAAAAGCTTCATCTGAGAGTTTACCAAGTTCTCGTTTAAGCTTCACTTCCTTGAGTGAGCTGTCATAAAATGCTTTGACGCAGTCAAGGTAGTCACCGCCGGCTAGTTTGCGTTCCATGGCACGGATATAGTGAGGATGAGGTGGCGAAGCAAAGCCAAAGGCTTCTTGTGAAACAAAATCTTGATTATTCATGGCTCCACATTCAGAGAAGACTACTGAACGACCGCCACCAAGCGACTGAAAGAGTTGCAAAGGGATACGTGCCTGATTCTCCGCCTGCACTACATGACCTTCAATCTCATGCGCTAAGGTGATAGGAATAAGTTTTTCAGCAGACTGTGGCTTATTGCTAGATTGGATAGTCTTTTCTTTTACATTGACTGAAAGAGTCTTGTGGGCATCACTCGTTACGAACTGCCATTGATTTTCTAAACCATAAGCGGTAAGTATTTCTTCGGCATAGGCACGCACAGTTTCTATAGGGACATTGGCTTCAGCGAGCTTCTCTGGATTGAGTCCGTGCATACGAATTTGCTCGGATTTTTCGAGGGCACTCTTGATATAGACGGTTTCAAATTCATTGGCAAAACGGGCCAGTTCTTCGCTGATTTGATCACGTTCACCGCTCCTGAGGTCGTATTCCTCGGAGGCTCCAAAAGTAAATTTATCATAGCGTGCCAGAGTCCTTTCTGGATTTTCTAGGCCAGAGGTTTTTTCGAAAAGTTTTTGCTCGTCATGCGTGAGTGTTTCTTCACCAAGGAGGGCTCTTTTTTCTGACAGAGCAAAAAGTGAAGCATTTTGATCAATAATCAAATCATTGGTACGGGAGATATACAAATCTACAATACCAGAGAAAGCCTTTTGAAAGTCAGGGCTTTTTTTGGCAAGCGCTCCTGGATGATTATCGGTGTAGTGTTTGAGATTGGACTTAAAGGCACGGAGGAGCGAGAGTTTTTTACGATTTTTTTCTGGGGTAAATAGAATATCCATACGCCTTGGAGTGGGCGCTTGAGTGATGTTTATTTCACCATCAGGTGTCATGGTTTTTTTGAGAGCTTGGAAACGGTTGTCTTCGTCAAAGTTGCGTGAACGGCCAGCGAGGTCAGCTCTTTTTTCGGTATCTATGCCAAGAAGATTTTTGGAGGAGTAAAGATACCTCTTCAATCCATCTACTGACCGGAAGTCATCATAGATAGTGTGATTGAGTACAGTCTCTAGATCTTTTTTACCTTCAGGAGTGAGAAAGTAGTCGAGATAAAAAGTATTCGATAATGGAGAGATTCTGTAGATAGCCTCAAGGATCTTGCCAGCTTTTTTTTCGAGCGTAAGGATTTCAGTGCGTTCTTCTTCAGTGAGTTCTAGTTTCTTGGCCTCTCCAGATTCAAACTGAGCAAGTCTTGCTATTTCATCCTCGATGCCCTCAGAAGGTCTTTCTGGATAGAGTGGTCTCTTGTTTTGTTCTTGTGCGGACTGCATAAATTTTGATTCTGGAGACTCGCTCATATAAGCAAAAAAATTGACCACTATGTGCCTTAAGTATAGCAGAAATACGTGTACTTCGAGTATGGTAAAAATAAAAAAGCACCCTATTGTTTCACCCGGGTGTTTGGGTTATCCGTTCACATGAGATTATGTTCACGGAGGTAGAGGAGAGGATCAGCTAGGCGAGGCAGAAAACCAAAGTGTTGATAGTCTACCAGTCCATGTTTCTCGTACCAGTCCCCTGCCCAGTCGAAGCCGTACTTCTTGAAAATCTGGACGATGAGGGAGTTGGCAGTTAGTGTGCCCGGAACAGATGGGTCATAGCGAGCACCAGCAGGCTGGACGAGCTCACCCTTGATCCAGGGATTCCAGAGCGGGTTGATATCAATCGCCAGGCCGAGGGCATGGAGAGAGAGTCTGTCCGTACCAGGGATGGTACGCCAGTTGTAGCATGAGGTGGCATTGTCTTGCATGGAGCGTTCATCGTCCCACCCGTAGCTGACAATAGGCACCACCTTGGCAAGTGGAATTCGGTGACGTAAAAGCTCTCCGAAGATAGCTTTCACTTGTGGACGAATATGTCGGTGAACCACGAGTTGCCCCTCGTGAATTTCACCGTCATAGGAGTAGTACCACACCTTGATCAGGCGTAGATACTTACGGACAAACAATGGAGCAGGCTCCACTTTGGGATTGTCTCGGGTAGCCTCTTCATAAGTGAGGCAGCTGTCGATAATCATGCTACCTCCTTTTGAGCAATTTACTCCTTCTCACCTGGATAGACTGAACAGAACGATTGAGAGATCTTGCAAGATCCCTGTCTTCTGGACGATTGAGACTTGTGATGAGTTCGTCTTCTCTCTCAGTCCAAGGCTGCCGTAGCTTGGCGGTTGCGGGTTTCCCCTTTCGGTAGTTACGCTTTTTTTGTGCAGCCCACTTTTCGGGATTATTGATGCGCCAAAGTTTGTTGGCTTCATAGTTGGATGCCATGTATTTCCCCTTTAGGTAGTTGTTAAAGAATAGTTAATAATAGCTCAAAAAGAGCTATTTGTCAATGTATGTAAAAAGCTTGAATAGTGTATCAGATACAAAAAAGCACCCTATTTAATCCCGGGGTGTATCGGTTACCGTTGATTTCTGGCATACTCTTC
>CAYLMF010000024.1:0-7003 GCA_964385005.1 uncultured Bdellovibrionales bacterium
ACCCCCGCATGATAGGACCAGAACCTATTGCCTTACCGCTTGGCTACTCCCCAATATATGTAATTAAGTCACAAAAGCTATCCTAAAGCATTTCCAGACTTTTTTCAAGTTTTACCCAATAAAGAATGTGAGTTCCCCCGTAGGGGAACCCATGAGGCCTATTTAGGCGATTTTATCCCAAGGGATAAAGCCGAGAAGCCAGACGCATATACCGACAATTAGATAGAAAAGAATCAATTTTCGAATGAAACTCTTCCATGATTCATCTGACTTTTGACGAGACTCTGTTGGTGTTTCTTTCACGTTTGCCTCCTCCGAAAAAGGAACTACGGTTAGATTTTGAGGTATCGTCTGATGGCGATAGCACTCGAGATAACTCCCAAGGTCGATCCGAGCACGAGAAGTGAAAGGAAGATCCAATGGAAGTTGCCGAGGTAGAGATTGAGGAAGTTGCCCTGAGGGATAGCGTCTTGAGTGAGTGGAGCAATGTAGTATGCGATACCAAAAAGGAGAATCATGGTCACAATAGAGGCAAAAACTCCATAGAGGATGCCTTCAAAGATAAACGGAGTACGTACGTAAAGATTGGAAGCTCCTACCAGACGCATAATCTCAAACTCTGCACGATGTGAGTAGATAGTGATACGAATCGTATTGAAGGTAATGAGTATAGCGATAAAGATAAATGTCAGACCGATAGCGAGACCAGCTTTCTTGGTAGCGATATTGATTTTTTCGAGACGCTCAAAGATACGACGGTTTTCCTCGTAGTTGATACGATTGATGTCGTTTTGAAAGGTAGAGTTTTTGAGCTGCTCTACGATAAGAGGATACTTGACTGGGTCAACAGCTTTGATATTGAGTGACGGCAAAAGAGGATTCTCCCCTATTTCTTCTATGGCCTGAGCGATAACAGGATTGTTCTTGGCAAGAAATTCATCGAGGGCTTTCTCCTTAGAAATATACTGTACAGAAGAAATCTCCTTGGTGTATTTAGAGAGTTCTGACTGAATCTCTAGAATACGTGCTTCAGAAACGTCTGGATTGAAGGAAACGTTGACGCTTACTTTTTCTTTGATATTTTCGAGGATGAGGTTGGTGGTGATACCCAGAAGTGCTGAAAGACTGACGATAAAGAGCGAAAGAGTCAGGATGCTCACGGTAGCAAAAGAAAGCCAACCATTGCGCTTAAGATTTTGCCAGCCTTCTTTGAAGGTGCGCCAGAGTTTGAGTGATTTATTGGACATAGAGATAGACTAAAAAGTTTTTACGGTTTTTTCACTCACGGTAGAGTCTTTGTACTTACCTACCTGCTCATCGCTCGTGATGATGCCATCTGAGAGTACGATGACACGTTTGCCGATTTTGTCGACAACGTGTTTGTTGTGAGTAGCAAGAAGGACGGTGGTGCCGTAGGAATTGATTTCTAGGAGCAACTGGATGATTTCTTCGGTAGAGCGAGGATCGAGGTTGCCAGTTGGTTCATCGGCAATGATGATTTTTGGACGAGTAATAAGCGCTCGAGCTAGAGCGACACGCTGCTGTTCTCCACCAGAAAGCTGGTGCGGAAACTTATCTGCTTTATCGCCAAGGCCGACAATAGCCAAAATCTCAGGGACTTGGTCATTGATTTCTTCGGTACTGATGCCGTCTACTTCGAGAGCATAGGCGACGTTTTCAAAAGTAGTTTTTTGAGGAAGAAGTTTGAAATCTTGAAAAACCGTACCGATATTACGGCGATAGTACGGCAAGTGTTTACGGTTGATGACAGAAAGAGCTCTTTCGTTGAAGTAGATTTCTCCCATAGTAGGAGTCTCTTCGGCGTAAATAAGCTTGAGGAAGGTAGACTTACCCGCACCACTAGAACCAATCAGTGAGACAAACTCACCAGGCATAATGGAGACATTGATATTCTCTAGAACAGTAGGGTTATGAGGGAAACCTTTGGTTACACCTTCAAAGCGGATAATCGCATTAGTATTCTCTGACATACGTAGTTTTGTTTTATTCCAACACCTCCTAGTATACCTGAAAAACATGAATTCTGAAAGAAGACCCTATGCAAAATAGCGTAGCTCGCTTTCGATAAATGTATCAAGATTGCCATCAAGAACCTTTCCGGTATCAGCTGTCTCTGTATTGGTGCGGTGATCTTTGACAAGATTGTAGGGATGTAAGACATATGAGCGAATCTGAT
Source organism: uncultured Bdellovibrionales bacterium (assembly GCA_964385005.1). Classification (GTDB taxonomy): domain Bacteria; phylum Patescibacteriota; class Minisyncoccia; order Moranbacterales; family UBA1568; genus UBA1568. Next base: position 2,198 of record CAYLMF010000024.1, read on the forward strand.
TCCCCCATTCAGCACTCTTGTATTCACCACGAAGTTCGGCTCTTTCTTTGGCTTGAGCCGCTAGTTTTTCTTGGAGCAGCTTGGAACGCAAGAGCTTTAGAGCGGATTCACGATTTTGCAGTTGCGAACGTTCGGTCTGACATGTGACCACAATACCACTTGGAAGGTGTGTGATACGGATAGCGCTTTCAGTTTTGTTGACGCTTTGACCACCCGCCCCAGAAGAGCGATAGGTATCAATACGGAGTTCATCGTCTTTGATTTCGATGCTGGTATCATCTGGTGGTAGTAGAGGCATGACTTCGAGTGAAGCAAAGGATGTCTGACGAAGACTATTGGCATTGAAAGGTGAGAGTCGTACGAGTCGGTGAATGCCGGCTTCGTATTTGAGAAATCCGTACGCGTAGACTCCACTACACTCAAGGGTAATGCTTTTGATACCAGCTTCTGTGCCACGTGACTCCTCGAGGACTTGGGTACGAAATCCTTTGCGTTCAGCGTAGCGCAGATACATGCGGAGAAGCATCTCTGTCCAGTCTTGTGCATCTACTCCACCTGCTCCGCTACGGAGTGTGAGGACAGCGCCAAAAGCATCATAGTCTCCAGCCATGAGGGTTTGCCACTCCCAGGCATGGAGCTTTTCTTTTAATTGCTCTAACTCAAGAGTAATTGTTTTTTCACTTTCCTCATCATGTTCCATTTGGACAAGCTCCTCTATATCCTCAAAGGATTGTTTGAGACGGTCAAATTCAAGGCGTTCGTTTTTGAGTGTTTCGAGCTCTTGCATGATAGCCCCCGCGTTCTTTGGTTCATCCCAAAAATTCGGATCGAGACTTTGCTCTGAGAGTAAGTCGATGCGTTTATTTTTTGCGCTCCAGTCAAAGATGGTCCTGCAAATGCAGGAGCTTAGCTTTGAGTGAAGTAATAGTAAGGGTAAAGTCTTGCATGATATGTATTGAGCCACCTACCAGGATTGAACTGATGGCCTGCGCGTTACGAGTGCGCCGCTCTACCAACTGAGCTAAGGTGGCTTGTTCTGGAGAAAATCCAACCTCTGTACTGTAACGAAGAACAGAAAAAAACTCAAGAGAAGACCCTACCAAGCCGCGGCCCCTGGACTCCAGCGACTGATAGCCGTTGTAGGCCTTCTGGGGTCAATCGCATCTGGTGGAGCGCCTGTAACGTTGTTTAGATTAGGTGAAATGAGTTTGTAGTCAGTGCCGTCAGATACATAGAAATACTGCTTTGTACTATCGACGCAGCCTGGATTTCCTTCTTGACGAGTGTCTACTGGCAGAGCGCTTGTCACTAGTCCAGATGTAACGAGCTCTGGAATCCAATTGGCACCAAGACTTGGACCATAGGCAGAGCAGTAGCCTTGCCAGCTGCCAGGAGGATAGGTACCAATCTGAGTTTTGTACGCCTCTAAGGCAGTGACTATTTGATCAAGCTGGCTCACATTCTTGGACATGATAGAGCGTTGCCTGCCAGCATCGAGATTGACCAAGATGATAGCTGCCAGTACACCCATAATAGCCATCACAAAAAGAAGTTCTACGAGAGTAAAGGCTTTTATTTTGTTTTTAGTTTTTATTTTTTGTACGGTCATCATAGTGTCCTACATATTCTCTGGCGAACACACACTCGCAATTTTTTCACAGTATCCCGAAGTATTCCAGGTGCCTCCGTCTTGAGAGCAACTTGCGATAGCGAGCTCCTGATTTTTGGTATCAGTCAAAGTGGCACCAAGGGTAAGAGCAAAAAAGAAAACAAAAAAAGAAACAATCCCAAGCGATACAAAGTGATTACGAATACTCATAGAATAACAAGCTCCTATTTTTGAAGCGACTGTTCAATTACTCTTTTAAGTGTATCATAATCTACGGCTCCTGAGAGGAGGGTTGTGTTTACAAATGTACTTGGAGCCCCGGTAATACCAAATTCTTGAGCAGAAAAGGTATCATTGGCTATTTTTTCGGCATACTTTTTTCCCGTCATACAAGTCGTAAACTCTTTGCTATTGAGACCAAGGGTACGAGCCTGGTTGGTGAACCATGTCGTGCCCGTAGTTTTTCCCCAGGTCCCCTGTTCTCTAAATAAGCTATCACTGTACTCAGGGAATTTGTTTTGGGCATATGCGCACTGAGAAGCGAGGGCTGCTAGCGGAGCTTGCTTATGAAACGAAAGAGGAAGATGACGATAGGTAATACTTACTTTATCAGCGTACTCTTTAGCTATTTCTTTGAGGTGTGTATGAAATTCATAGCAGTACTGGCATTCAAAATCTGTATAGACAACTATCTTGACAGGAGCATCGGGGTTACCGAGGACGATGTCATTTGCTTCAGGTGTAGGTGGATGAAAAAACTTCCCCCCAGTAAAACCAATCTTACCCATAGCAAATGAGAAGTGTTTCTGAGATGGAGTAAACAAATCTTTTGTTTCTTGGTAGAAACCTGTTTCTTTTATTTTTTCATCAAAGACAAACGCAGGTAAAGATTGAATATCAAATGCCTGTATGTGTTCAGCGCCAGAGGTGCTTTGGGTATCCACTGCCACTACTGATGCTGTAGGAACAAGACGCTTGATCCAGGTCACTGCTTCTTCTGTATTACACGTGAGGCAGTCTTTGTCGCTAATAACTTCAAGAGTTACTTTTGGTTCATCGTACGCCACCCAGGTCCTACCATTGGTTTCGAGTATGGAGGTGTTCTTGATAACATGCTGAGAAAAGCCGCTACCGCTAAATAGTTGTACAAAATCCACAAAGAGACTTCCTACAAAAAGTCCTCCGAGCACAATAGCAAGCGCTATGAGGTTTTGTTCTTTCTGTTTGGTCTTGGTGATAGTTGATTCTTCCATAGTATTATTCTTCACAAATTGGACCCCTTGCAATGCTTGATGCTACCCCCGTGCTTACTGGTGAGGTAACCTTGGGAACAAGATAGTCTTCGTAGCCGATGGTAAAAGTTTTGATAGCCACTACCTTGCCTGCCATACCAAATATCATAGCGAGCACAAAGATAAACACCCATTCTTTTGTAGAATGCTCGGTATTTTGAAACTTCTGCCACTTTTCGACTACCAGGGATAGTACCCGGCCAAAAATAGCTTTTATTTCATCAATAGATGGTTTCTTGTCTGTAATCATATGACAGGTAAAACTAGCATAAAACAGTCCCATTAGGCAAGAAAAATCCCTCCCCCAGCATTGCTAGAGAAGGGTTTTGGAGGAGGGGCTCTGTCGTAGCATAATGGCTACGGGTCGTCGGGTTCTCTGTCCCTATGCATCTCCTTGCCGAGCGCCGAAAGCGCCATGAGAAGGATGATGATCCCGATGATCGGAGAAAGAAAAATAAAAAAGGTATCGACAGCCTTTTCCCAGGCATTTTTGAATATCATCTGAGGGTCCTTTCAGAGGAGAAGTTTTCTTCAAAGAGACAGAGGAAACCATCAGCAATGAAGGCGAGAATCAAAGCAATCATCCAATAAAGGACGTCTTTACGGGTAGGATTTTCAAATTGTGGCATGGGTGCCCCCTATATACGCCAAGGAACTAAGTTACTCTATTGTCTATAGATTTTCGATACTGTCAAGGATGCCATCGAGTTCATCTAGTGAACGAGAGCCAATGCCATCCGCCTTGCAAGAAGGGTTGTTGAGTTCCGAACGCACTTGTTCTACGGCTGTAAATGGGCGCACGCCTTTAAGGATATTATCATTGAGAGCAATATTGGGACCCTCTTCACAATAACTAAAACACGTGTCTACCTTTAGGACGATAGCCTCTTCTTTGGTGAGTCCTTCCTTGAGGTTATTGTAGACATCTTCGCTCCCACGGAGGCAGCAGTCTTTGTGGACACAAACTTTGATAGTAGCTTGTGAGGGTGATTTTTTTTCTTCGGTCATACTCTATGAGATTCCAAGAAGTTTTTCAAAGACCTCTCTTTTTTCTTTATCATCACGAATTTGGTATAGATCCTTGATCAGGTCACGGTGACGAAATTGTGGATGGTCTACAAGGCTCAAAAATTCGTCGAGGGTGATAAAACCGTTCTCTATTTGCTCTCCCCCATCAAGACGCATACCATTTGTCTCTGTACAGTTACGAGCAACAAAAACATAATTATCCCAATGGATAAAACCACTGACGCCAGCTACTTTCCAAAGTTCCCAGTCCTCACTCACGAGCCCTGTTTCCTCAAGGAGTTCTCTTTTGGCAGTATCTTCTATGACTTCCCCTTCAACATCAGCCCAGCCACCAGGTAAACACAAAAAATACTCATCACGATGAGGTTGAGTTTGTCTTTGAAAAGCAATTTTGTTGTCTACAGTAGCAATAATAGTCGCTGAAGGTGGACGAGTGACGGCCTCAAACACACGCGTAGTGCCATCGTACATCACCTGATTCCAGTGATAGATGGTACAGCGTATTCCCTCAAAAACTATTTCTGCATGGTCTGGTATATCTTGCATATGTTTGTATTCTAGCACAATTCCTTATCTCGGTAATAAAAAAAGGCTGCCGTATACTGTTGAGTACGGGCAGCCCTCTAAGTGGTTTGGTGCCTTGGGGTTACAAGGCAGGAAACAGATACGGCTTATAGCGCTTGGGGTAGGCGCAGTAGGTAGCCTCCTGACGAAGCCTGTTGCGACTGATGGCCTTGCCAAGAGCTACTCCCAAAAGGGTGCTCAAGAATAGCCATGCATTGCCCACAACAAGAGCTGTGACAGGTGTGGTGAAGATGCTGCCGATAAGCAGTGCTATGAGGTTCCAAAGCACTATGCCTACGGTGATAGGATACA
>CAYLMF010000024.1:7103-11532 GCA_964385005.1 uncultured Bdellovibrionales bacterium
AAAAAAGATGACCGAGCTTAATCATAAGCAGGGCCATCTGAGGCGATCTTTTGGGCCTAGGTTTAGGCTCTTATTTTTTTGTGAGGACGATAGTCATCTTCAGGGTTCTTAAGATTCCTTGCGACTCGTACATGGGTACCAGTAGCAAAGTTGCCAGAGAGCTTCCCCTCTTTGATCATCTGCTTGAGCCTTAGATGCATCCGTGTATCATCGCTGATATCGGATGGTTGAACAAAGGCGAACCGGCGAATGCGGTAGACGAATTTTGGTATATCCCAGTCTTCACGCCAGTCCCATTCGCGATGAGACGGCTGGACAGCAGCGATGTAACTACCGGCAAGGTCGATAGCAGCAACGATATCATCATCACTCGAGTGAATATCCACAGGTTCGACACCAGGGACAATCAGGCTATCATTGTTGACTATAAGCTTTAAGCTATTAGTTTGAGGTGGCATGTTTCTCTCCAATTTTTCCTGATTTTTTTATTCAGGTTTCTACAAGAACGAGTCACAAGTATATCAGGGTTAGCTAGTTACGTCAATATTAATTGTATAAAAAAGATGACCAGGCTCCGGGGAGCGAGGTCATCATAGGCGGTGGCGATAATTATCGCCGAATCAGTATTGGTTCCAGTCCGGAAATAGTTCATCGAAGAACGTATCGTCCGGAAAGAGGCGGTTGTATTGCTTCTCGGTGAGAGTAAGCAGACAGACTACTCGAATGGAAGTAGCCACCCCATCGATAGCCTTGAAAACAAATTGACACAAAGAACGTGGCATCGTTCTTCTCCTCTAGTGTTATAGTTTGGAGAATTGAATTAGAGGACTCGAAAGCGTGGTCGACTGGCATCATAGCCCACTTCAGGCGAAACGCCCACGATGCCTTCGGGTGCAATATTGCGCCATGCGTAATCCTTGGCCAAAATACCAGCCGTAGCCAGCATATCTAGCTTTGTGAGAATCTCGGACGATTCCTGTCTCAGCGTATGAGCAGTACCTTCCGGCGTAGCCCAGGGTTTGTATTCGCTCTGGTCACCAGCAATGCGCACGGCGTCAATAATAGCAGTATCGGTCATGGTGAATATCCTTCTAGAAAAAAATGATAGTACGTGGTACCAATAATTGCCCACCAGAGAATGATTTCTGACCTACTCATGTTATAGAGTAGCTCCTGCTTCAGTCCAATGTATGGGCTGATAGTATGTCCGGCTAAATGCATGATGTATGCCCAAAGAGCATAGCCTATGGTATTGGCGATGATATACATGTGATATGCCCCCACTTAGGTAACAAAGAACGTGCCCCTACCCTAGCGATAAAAAGTGGTAACGTCAAGAGAGGTTACTTAAAATCCCGAGTGTCTTTGGTAATGGGATCGAGCTTTCCGATAGACTCTCTACTGGGAGCGACATAGCGAGAAAGATTCACTTTGATTTTTTGATGACGGAGCTGATTACGGAGATACCCTGCACATCCACCAGCCATCAGATAAAAGTCTCTCTTTTCCTTTGTTTCCTTACGAAAAAACCCACCTGAAAGATTGACCGAGGAAATCCCAAGTCCACCAACAATATCAAAAAGCATTTTATTGGAAATGTCTTGCAGTGCGTGTTTACTATCCTTGATGCGTTTGAGTAGAGGTCCTACCTGAGCGATAAGAGCTGCCTGTTTTTCATCTTGCACTTCTTGGGATTCAGTCATTTCTCTCATCTTCATAACATCTGCCCGTGTCTTGGCGATAATGTCACGCTCGAGGTGCTCTATCTGAAGATAGACGCGATGGATATGAGTGCCGTGCAGCTCGTCATGTACTCTAGTGGCTTTGTCATAAGACATAACGCCAGCATCATACACAGTGGGCACAAAGACTATTCCGCGTGAGGCAAGTTCTTCTTCTGGAAGTTCAAGCTGGGTAGTAAGACGCGCTTTACTATCAAGCATGTATGGTTCCTCTTCAAAAATAAGTAGCGGTGAGGATTGGGGATTTTCGACAACTTGTTTGGCGATACGCAAAAATCCCTCTTCGGCAAATGCTTGCTGGCGTGAGTTTTGCCCTTCTTCTGTCTGGACGCTTATCTCCAAGCCATTCATACCGGTACCATGATGGCGTCCGAAGTAAGGATGCATGCTCATCTGTACATGACCCTTGTTTTCCTTGATACGTTCTCTGAGTTGGGTGAAGGTAGCTTCATCGATACCGAGAATTTCTTGAGTGGCTACACGCTGCTTCTCAAGAGTAGCTTCAGGAGCGAGGCCCTCTTCCTTATCTGGATGAGTCTCCCCTTCCTCTCTTAATGAATGTGGTTTTTGTTCGAAGTTCATATTTCTCAGTATAGCAAAGATTCCATAGGGTCTGTGTAGAGAATCTTAAAGTTTCTCAACGTTGACTTTTTGATATAGATAGAGTATAAAATGATAACCCCCAAGCAAAGGAGAGAATGCATGTTGCAACAAGTTGTTGATGAAGAACACTTCCCTCTTTGGGACCAGGCGGCCAATCGGCCCAGCGGTTTCAAGGTCACACATCTGCTCGGCCAGGATCGTCTGGTACCAGCGTGGATGAAGATGCGACCGGAGGTTACCATCGGTCAAATCGAACAAATTTCACCTGAGCTGATTCAGGTCGAACTTCTGGGGCTCGTACACTTTGAGGATGATCTCGTCCTCAAGATACCGGTGCTGTGTCGTCTCAGGACGTCCAGCTCCATCGATGAGCGCTTTGCTCATCCTGACAAGCGGGATGCCTGTATTCGCCGTTTGGCAGGTATCAAGACGATTCGTCATCGCCGGAATCTACACAAGTGCCTCGCTGTCTCGGTGCGGCGTCGGCAGATACGTGAGCCGAGAATCGTGCGGAGCGTCCCGGAGGTGGTCCTGGTTCGCTAGGCTGTTGCCCTATGTGCGCATTGTCGCACCAACTTTCATCGCCCCTCTGAGAAATTCTCAGGCGGGGCGATTCTTTTTTGCTCAAATAGAGACTAAATTGACTTAGTCGGTCTCAAGTGGTAGAAATAAGCCAAGTTTGAACGTGGGCAAAATGAGAAAGGGACCATGCAATGCGTCAAATTACAGGAGACTGCTTTACGGAAAAAACGGCTTTTGTCTGTGTTGTTGACACGAGAGAAGAGGCTCGAAATCGGCAAGCTTATTTTGATCAGCTGTTGAATCTTTATTCACAGATGACCGAGAGGAGTTTGTGCAGAAATATGGCCAGTTTGGTCGGCAATAATCTCAACTTCATCTTCATCATCGAGGGTACCAATTTGATTGCGTCAGCAACGCTGGCGTTTATTAGAACAGCCACTACCTACAAGGGTTTGGTTGAAGATGTTGTGGTGAGCGAAACATACAGGAGAGCTCATCTTGGAAAGGAGCTTATCGGAGAGGCAATCCGACTTGGCCGTGAACGAGGCTGTCACTACCTTCAGCTCACAAGTAGGCCGGAACGAGCTGGTACGAGTAGCTTCTATGCCAAGGCAGGTTTTACGGTTGTGGCCCGCGCACAGGAAGGTCACCCAGATGGAACCAATCTCTACCGTTGTCACCTCCCGTCAAGACAAAGGAGATAAGCATATTCAACAACGTTTGAAAAACGACGCCCAAGCAGCAATGCCGGCGTCGTTTTCATTTATTGAGAATCTTTTTCTCGTGTTTGCTTGGTAGGATAGTGCTTTTTAAGTTGCTCTCTTGGTGAGATGGTATAGCGCGAAAGGTTGATAGGGATATTGAGATGATTGAACGTTTTTCTTACATTGCCAGCACAGGCCCCAAGTTCATCTCCTGGACGATACCAGTCATCAAAGTAGGCTCCTCCCATAGTACCTGACTGGATATTAAGTGTTGAGAGTATCTCCTCATAAATTTTCTGAGCAGCTTCATAGAATACTTCTGAACGCTCTGCCGGTTCCCGAACATTTTCATACACAGAGACTATTTGCTTGCGATGCGGTGCTCCCCGGCCTTGTTCTGTCGGAGAAAAGATAATACCGCTCTCAGCAAAATTAAGAGACTCTCTTTGGAGTTTCTCCAAAATAGTCTTACGTGTCTCTTCGATTTGACTCTCTTCTTCAAATATAATCAACGGAGCGGAGTCTTTGTTATCCGCCACACTGCGCACAGTTTTCAAGAAACCTTCCTCGAGATGCTTCGCTGCTTCTTCTTGGCTTATATCATCATATCCATGTATTTCCGATCTACGCGCATAAGACTCAGGATGAGCACTGACATAAAACGGATGCACAAAGATACGCACGTGCCCTTCATTCTTAGCGATACGATTCTTGAAGACAGCGAGTTCTTCTTCGGTCAAACCAAAAAACGTCTCGGCCATGCGAGCTGTTTGTTCAGGCGAGAAATCAAAAAATTCTGTTTTCTTTTCGGGTGTTTTTGGCGGTTCTACTTTGGGTGTAAATTGCTTGTTTTCCATA
>CAYLMF010000025.1:0-10717 GCA_964385005.1 uncultured Bdellovibrionales bacterium
AGTGATGCCGCGTTCACGCTCTTGTTCCATCCAGTCCATAGTAGCTTCACCTTCGTGAACTTCTCCAATCTTATGAGTAATACCTGTGTAAAACAAAACACGCTCAGTAGTGGTTGTTTTACCGGCATCAATATGGGCGATGATACCAATATTGCGAAATTGTTCGAGAGGAGTTTTTTTAGTCATAAATCAATATGTGTTTTTTAGAAGGCAAAATTATAAAATATGAATCAAAGCAAGAAAACCCTCTTCATAAGGAGGGTCTGGGAAATCTTACGCAAAGTGAGCAAAAGCCTTATTGGCGTCAGCCATGCGATGAGTATCTTCACGCTTCTTCATAGCAGCCCCTGTCTTATTTGAAGCATCAATAAGTTCGTCAGCAAGCTTATGAGCCATACCCTTTCCCTTCTTCAAGCGACAAGCGTCACGTAACCAACGCATGGCCAAAACCTGACGACGTTCACCAGAAACAGGCACTGGCACTTGATAGTTAGCTCCTCCTACACGACGACTCTTTAGTTGTAATAATGGAGCAACATTTTTAATAGCTTGTTCAAAAATATTGAGACCACCTTTGTTGGTACGCTCATGGATAATATCAAAAGCATCGTAGATAATTTTTTCAGCTACGCTTTTCTTGCCATCCCACATAATCATCCCAACGAAATGACCTACTAAAGGATTTCCGTACATAGGATCTGGCTTCCATTCTCGCTTAAATTGTCTCTTTCTTCGTGGCATACGTTAAAAAATTCAGAGAAACATTTAGAGTTTTGTAATTTAGTCCTTCTTTACCTTTTCTTTCTTAGCACCATACTTGCTACGGCTCTGTTTACGTTGGACCCCAGCTGAGTCAAACACCCCACGCACAACGTGATAGCGGACACCTGGAAGATCTTTCACGCGACCTCCACGAATCATGACGATTGAGTGTTCCTGAAGGTTGTGACCTTCTCCTGGGATATAAGCAGTTACTTCCATTCCATTCGTTAGACGTACACGAGCAATTTTACGAAGAGCTGAGTTTGGCTTCTTAGGAGTTGTAGTAGAAACCTTAAGACACACTCCACGCTTGAAAGGACTCTCATGCTTTGTATCGCGGTTGCGAAGGGTATTCAAAGAATACGCCATAGCAGGAGACTTAGTCTTCTTAACGAGGGGCTTACGAGGTTTTTTGATGAGTTGATTGATAGTTGCCACAGGACAGTTACGTAAGGTCTACTAATTACAATATTTTAATTCAAATGAAAAAAGCCAGAGGCTTTTCCGTGTAATCCCTATAATAAGAGGTGTTTTGTTTTTTGTCAAGAAATAGCACCCTTCTTTTGCTCACATGTATCTTAAACCAGGATTCCAATGAAAAATCCCAAGGTGGTGTAGATAAAAAGGCTTATTGGATAGGAAAAAAAGAAAATAATAAGGAAAAGAAGGAAAAGTCCATACTGTTCAAGAAGCAATTCTATCCGTTCCGGAATACGAAAGAGCGTATACAAGAGCTTTGAGCCATCCAAAGGTGGGATTGGAAGGAGGTTAAAACAACCCAAAATGACGTTCCAGAAGATAATCAAAAGTAAGAGACCGAAGATAACCGCTCCAAATGAACCTGAAAGGGCTTCACCAAAAAGCTGAAAACTCTCCATAAATGCCCCCCTTCCACCAACTACCGCATAAAAACGACTGATAATGTCTGCTTTTGTAAGCGTGCCTATTGGGATAAAGAAGGCTATAAAAGTCGCTAAAGAAGCAATAAGGAAGTTTGTGGCAGGTCCAGCCAGCGCCACCAATACCGGTCCCCACTTTTGATTGCGCAGGTTATATGGGTTATACGGAACTGGTTTGGCCCAACCAAAGGCAAAACCCGTGCTAAAAATCAAAAGTGCCGGTAGAATGACCGATCCAAATGGATCAATATGTTTCATCGGATTGAGCGTCAGTCTCCCGGCGTATTTGGCCGTCATATCACCAAGCCACAAAGCCACTACTCCATGAGAAATTTCATGAATAATCACTGAGTAAATAAGGGTGGCCATATAAAAAGCAATCAGGACTATTTCTTGAGACATACGGTATGGATTTAAAGTAAAATAATGAGAATTGAGTGGGCCCTACCCCGAAGCTATTCCAAGAGAAATTCCCCTCTAATAAAGCATCTTAAGACGTAGTCGCCTCTCGACGGATTATACCAAAAAAAGCTCTATCACAATCGGAATAGGTTTGGGGTTGCCAAATCTATAAACCCATGATACTCTGAAACCTACAAGTATTCAATCTTTGTATTTATCTATATGAGTCGTGTTTGCCAAATGACCGGACGTGGGACCCAGACTGGAAACTCTCGTAGTCACTCCAATATTGCTACCCGCCGCACCTTCAAGATCAATCTCCAGACCAAGCGTCTTGGTGGTATGAAGCTTAAGCTTTCTACTCGTGCTATCCGCACCCTGACCAAAGCTGCTAAATAAGTCTTTCCGATTGACTTCTAAAGCCTCCCTTCCCGGGAGGTTTTTATTTTTTCAAAAAATTAACCTCTACTTAAAAATAAAAAAACTCCGCCTTATGCGGAGTTTTTAAACCGTCTATAAAGACTTATTCTAAAATACCATCGAGGTTTACGTCGTAAAGCACCTGTTCTTGGATAAGTCTGTATGAAACAGACTCACTCTCATCAAACCAAAGTGGTATTTCACGCTCGGCCTCTTCTGGGCTATCTGAACAGTGTACCAAATTACGCACCGCGCGGTTGTCGATACTTGAAAGAGCATATGAGTCCACAGTAAAGTCGCCGCGGATAGTCCCTACATCTGAGGTAGTTGGCTCTGTACCTCCTACAAGTTTCTTCACGATAGCTACTGACTGGTTACCTTCGATAATAAAAGCCAGCACTGGCCCTGAGGTAAAAAAGTCTACGTTTGACTGAATAATATCCTTACCGTACTCAAGAGGTCCTTTATCGATAGACAAGCCCTGATTCTTACGATCTTCTACTATGCGATTACCCTTAAGCATAAACCAAGCTTCATCCTTGTTGTAATGCTTCCAACACTGATCTGCTTGTGGCAACATAAACTTCATAGCCACAAACTTAAGGCCAGTACGTTCAAAGCGCTTCAAAATTTCCCCGATGAGTCCCCGTTGTACTCCATCTGGTTTTACAATTACAAGTGTGCGCTCTTTTTTTGGATGCATGTCAGCCATATATTTTATATGCTAATTCTTAACAAAGATAAGTATAACACGTATTGACGCCCAAGGCAAGTCCCCATTAGAATTTCTTGCGCTCCTTAGTTTACTCCTCGTTTTTTCTATTCCGTCTTCGACCTACATCTACCCATTCTTTGACTTGTTGACTCTTCATTCTAACGGGGTAAATTCTCATTTTTATTTTTTCACACAACGCTTCGTGCTCTTTTCACACCGATAAACTATATCGCCATCTTGGTCGGTGCGATATATCTGTATATTTCTTTCTGTTAAATTTTTGAGTACCTCTCGAGCAGGATGACCGTAATTGTTTTCCCCTACTGATACGACCGCTTCGCGAGGCTTTACCATATCAAGAAACACCCCGCTCGATGAATACTTTGATCCATGGTGCGCAACCTTAAGCACTTCTACTGGTTCAGTATTTTGCAAGGCAAACTCCTCTCGCGGTAAATCTCCCGTAAAAAGAAATGATGAATCTCCAAAATCGAGTCTTGCCACTAAGCTTCCTTCATTAGTTTCAACCACACTCTTACTCGGCAATGGTAAGAGCGGGTACAAAAAACGAAGCTTTGCTTCGCTCGGAAAGAGAATTTCTGTTCCCAAGGCTACTTCTTTTCTTTGACTGGCTTTTTCTGTCGCGAGCTTTTCAAAAAGTCTTGAGGTTTCTGTATCACTGGTATGACCATTGGTCATGATCATTTCCACCTGATAGTTTTTGAGCACAGCTGATAAACCACCAATATGGTCACTATCGGGATGAGAAGCCACGACTACCTCTAGTGTTCTATCCCAAAACGGCACATGTCTTCCCAACCTATCGAGAAGTACCTTGCCGTCTCTGCCTCCATCAATCAGTACCTGCAATGATCCATCTTGAATAAGAATGGCATCCCCCTGACCCACATTCAAAAAAACCACCTCAAAAATATCTTTCTTATCCTCTTTCCAAAGATACAGACTACTTCCAAAAAATATCAGTCCGAGAAGAATGACTTCTGCCATTAACCAGAAAGGCTTTTGCATACCATTTTTTCTTACTATCTTTTAATTGTATCACTCCGAGTGTCACAAGTATGCAGTACCAGGCAATCAAAAATTCACCTGGTAGAGAAAGGTGTTCCAAGGCAATACCAGGCATTGATCCAAAGTATTCCACAAAGAAAATAATCCCAAAGAGCACTCCATACACGGGCATACTAAAAACCATAAGCAGAGCCGTCGGCATCCAAAAACCTATTACTACTAGTAGCGCTGAGCCAAGCATTGCTAGTGGCACAAAGGGTATCAAGATTATATTGGCAACGAGAGAGAACCAAGACAGCACGCCAAAATAATAAACAATAAGTGGCAAAATAAAAGCTTCTACCCAGAGTGTCGTTTTTACTGCTTCTCCTATTTTCTGGATCAATCCCTCATGAGTACCCTCTTCCGGCAAAGCAAAAAGAATACCCACAAGAGCAAGGAAAGAAAGCTCGAAACCAATATCATAGAACAACAGCAAGGGATTCACTAAAAGCATGAGAAAAGCTGAGCCTGCCAAAACGACAAAGCCTATACTTCTTCTTCCTCCGAGAAGCGCCAAAAAGGAAAGTCCAGCCATACTCCCGGCTCGCACTGCAGAAGCCGGAGCTCCTACAAACAGTATAAAAACTACGACTCCGAGAAACGCTCCCACCAAAGCCCATCGTCTCCAAAAACCAAGCAACAGAGCGAGTAGCAAAAGAAAGCCCGCCACCAAAAGAATATTGTATCCGGAAACAGCTACTATATGAGTCATCCCTACACGCTTGAAATTCTCTTCGAGCGACTCACTTAAATAGGAACTTCCTCCTAAAATAAGGCCTTTCGCAAGACCGAGCTCCGGCTCCGGCAGAGCGCGTATCAGAGCCTTCTCGGTGAAGTCTCGACCGCCTTCAAGTACTTCATATCCATATCCAAACACTGTTTTAGGAATACTATCTCCTCGCTGACCTTCAGTACACTGAAAACCAATTCCTTCTTTTTCAAGATACTTTTGATAATCAAAATCCTGACTGAAGTTTTGTACTCTCTCTAAATGACAAGAAAAGAAGAAACTCTCTCCCACCTTTATCTCTTCTTCAAGGGACATTTTCCAAAGAATATTCTGACAAACATCTTGGCATTCACGCTGGCTCAAGACCACTTCTCGATAAAAACTTTTTTCTAGAGGATGCCCTACCACTTCCACTGGTGCGGATTTTAATTCATATTCCTCCGGCAGCGATTGCCATTTTTTTTGATGATTTTGCATGGTCAGCAAAGCGAGAGTCATGCCCAAGAAAATACTCCCTATGTACCACCAATACTTTTGAGGTACCCAGAGAAATCCTAGGCTCAAAATAAAGGCTTCTCCAAAAAGAAAAAGACCTGTATCAAATGATACCGGCCCAAAGAGCACGAGAGCGCTTCCAAGAAAACTCCACACTACTGTAAGAAACAAGAAGTGCGCTTTCATATATACCTTTTACACTTGTTCCAGGAATTTACGGAAACGTTCCAGGCTTCCAAATGACTTATAGACACTCGCAAAGCGTACATATGCCACAGGATCTTCTTCTTTGATCAGTTTGAGCACTGTGTCGCCAAGCTCCCTACTGGTCATCTCATGCTTCTGCTGATTCTGAATATAATTCTCAAGTTCTCCAAGAATGTTCTCGATACTCGTTTCTGCGCCCGGCCTTTTCTCAAAAGCTCTTCGTAAACCTCGCTCTATCTTCGTACGGTCGTACGGTTCCTTTACACCATCCTTTTTGACGATCAGAGTCTGGAAGCCCTCGTATGTTTCATAGGTACTAAAACGTTTCTCGCATGATTCACATTCACGTCGACGACGAATAGCTTTACCCTCTTGGGTATCTCTTGAATCAACTACCTTTGTTTCAACATGATTACAAAATGGACACAGCATAGGAGTTCCTTATCACTTTTAGTATATACCCAAATCGATAAAAAAACCGCCTCTTGGGAAGAAGCGGCCTTTTCTACTTTGCTATTTCTTCATCTTTCGACGAATAAAGGCTGGTATCTCTAGATCATCTTCCTCTGAAAGGTCTTTAGCTTCCGGTCTTCCCATGGTAGAACGAGTGGGGATTTTTTCATCAATAATCATAACTGGCTGTTCCATCTTACGACTTGAAAAGGCAAAGATGTCATCTTCTTCTTCATAGACAGCTACTTTTGGTTCTTCAGGAGTAGTGGTAATAGTTGGCATTACTGTTTCACGTACACGCTCTTCTGCGCGAGCTCTTTGAAGATTAGAGGTATTGCTCTGTACACGCGTTACCAAACCTGGAAGAGCGTCCTTTGTACGAGGGAGATCAAAGCCAGTAGCTACTACCGTAATCTGAATTTCACCCTTACGGATTTGATCATCGGTTACAGCACCAAAGATAACTTTGGCATTTGGATCAATAGTTTCGGTGATAATATTGGCAGCCTCATTGATTTCAAGCATTCCAATATCTGAAGATCCTGAAATATTGAAGAGCACACCTTTAGCGCCATCGATAGAAAGCTCAAGCAGAGGGCTATTGATAGCAGCACGAGCAGCTTCAGTGGCGCGATTTTCTCCTGAAGCAATACCGATACCCATAAGAGCGCTTCCACTATCTTCCATAATGGCACGAACGTCAGCAAAGTCGACGTTGACTTCTCCTGGGCGAGTAATCAAATCAGAAATACCCTGGACACCTTGTCTCAAAACATCATCTACAATACGAAAGGCATTCACGAGAGTTGTCTTGCGATCAATTACAGAAAGCAAACGATCATTTGGAATAGTAATCAATGTATCTACTCGATCTTTGAGGTTCTCCAACGCTTCTTCAGCAATAGCTCGACGCTGTGATCCTTCGAAGGCAAATGGCTTAGTGACAACACCTACTGTCAAAGCGCCAAGCTCTTTGGCCGTTTCAGCAACGATAGGAGCCGCTCCACTACCAGTACCACCACCAAGACCACAGGCCACAAACACCATGTCTGAACCCTTGAGTACTTCTTGAATTTCATCACGGTTTTCTTCGGCAGCCTGACGACCTACCTCGGGATTCATACCAGCACCAAGTCCCTTCGTGAGGTTTTTGCCTACGTGTACTTTTTCTTGAGCTTTAGAATGATGCAAAGCCTGAGCATCAGTATTGATAGCTACAAATTCCACTCCCTTAATTTTGGCGTCAATCATGCGTGAGATAGCATTTCCTCCTGATCCCCCTACTCCCACGACTTTAATTTTGGCAAAAGTTTCAATGTCTGGTTTGATTTCGGCCATATAGATCCCCTTTTTAGGTATTTAGTAAAAACAATTTACGATGTAACGAAAAAATGATTATTACCGTCTGAAGCGAGTGAAACGAAAATATTTTTTCGTTTCCGAGCGAAGAGAGGTAACAAAGGGTGAACACCCATTATTTTTGTTTTACTGTTTCCAAGTAAGGGTTTTGTACTTGAAGTTCAAATTTAGCACAGGAGAAGGGCTAATGTCAAGATAAGACAGTCTACTCTCCCTTCTTAATAAAAGGCTTTTTGAGGCCTTTTACACCCAAAATAAGCTCTCCTACGGCAAGAACTTACGCGATAAAAATTTAATTTTCTCTGCCACACCCTGAATACCATCTGGCAATTTGTCCCAGACCCTTCCGGCTGGAAAACCATTACTCCCCGGACCTGATTTTTCTGCATACAAGATCAATCCAATGACTGTCGCAAATTCTGGATTATCTACTTCATCAAGAATACCCCCAAGAGATTTTGGATAGCCTACATGTACCGGTAAACGCAAAATGTGTTTCGCTACTTCCACGGCACCCGGAAGCATAGCTCCGCCACCAGTCAAAATAGCGCCTCCAGGCAAGAGCCCTTCACGTCCTATTTTACGGAGTTCTTCATTTACAAAATCAAGGATTTCTTCCAGGCGAGCTTCAATAATTTCTGCCACATGGTGGCGACTCACCATATCTTCTTCTTGTGAATCAAAAAGACTCAAATCAATTTCTTCTTTTTTTGAAACCTCTTTAGCTACAGCAGTACCATACTGAAGCTTCACTGCTTCAGCAATTTCAATAGAGGTGCGAAGTCCGATAGCAATATCATTGGTGATATGACTAGCCCCTACTGGAAGCACAGCTAGATGAAGTAAGTCTCCATCTTCGTACACAGCAATCGATGTTGTGCTGCCTCCTAGGTTAACCAAGACTGTGCCGAGCTCCTTTTGCTTTAGTGTCAGCGCTGCCTCAGCTGATGCGATTGGCTCTGCTACGAGGTGTGTTGGCGTCGTACCGGCGTGATCAAGACTTCTCTCGATATTTTTTAGGTGCGATGCGCTACCACTGACTACAAGAGCGTTCATTTCTAGTCGCACCCCACGCATGCCGATAGGATCCTTGATATTTTTGATATCGTCTAAGCGATAGTCTCTTGGCTCCACGTGCATAATTTCACGATTAAGAGGCATCGTGAGACGTGCCTCTACCTCGCCCAATACACGTGTAGTATCGTCCTCGGTCACCTCTCCGTCTGCGCGACCTACCGCTACCACACCCAAAGCCTCCTGACAGAGAAGGTCTGCTCCACTCACACTCACTGCGGCTCTTTCTGCGGCATGTCCTGCCATACGCTCAGCCTGCTCAAGCGCGACGTTTATTGCCTTGGCCACAGCTTCTATATCAACCACTGATCCACGACGCATACCAAAAGAAGGCGTTTTACCAACGCCGATAACTCGAAGCACTTCATCTTCACCACGACTCTCTGCAATCACTGCACGCACAGTCGAAGATCCGATATCTAGTCCTACATAGTAACTTCCTTTAGCCATACAAAGATACCCAAGTAAAAAATAGCGACTCAAGAAAAAGAGTCTCCCCTATAATCACTATTATACCCTGATTTTTTGTCAGAACCAAACCTTTTTGATTCCTACCATACAAGCAGGTGCGGTAAGAAAACCAAAACACCTATGGCAATAGCCAAAACAGCCGTCATAAGCACGGCCCCAGCCATGACATCCTTCACTATACGAGCATATGGATGCACACGTGGCTTCAGCATATCTATCACTCTCTCAAAAGCAGTATTGGTAAGCTCCATACCAAGTACCAGTGCTATCACCAAAAAAAGGATGCTTTTTTCTACCGGACTCAAACCAAGAGCTACCGACAAAAGCACAACTCCCAAAGCAACTCCACAGTGAATCTGAAAGTTCCGCTCATGCTTAAAGGTATAGGTGAGACCGTGCCAAGCGTAGGTCATGCTTTTTTTGAGTCTTCTCATATATTTATATTGTTTTGACTATTTCTTCGGTTACTTCATCTTGGATGGCAAACATTTCATCACTATGATCAAATCCAAGAAGGTGCAGCACTCCATGAGAAAAAATATAAATCATCTCGTGCTTTTCGCTAATCCCATCCTCCAAAGCTGCACGCTTGATAAAATCTGGACTATAGATAAGGTCTCCGAGCACAAACTCCTCCCCTTCTGGTAATACCCCTGCCTCAATAAAGTTCACTTCATCACCGAAAGAAAGAATATCTGTTGTCTTATCATTCCCTCGGTATTCTTTATTGAGTGACTGAATCTTTTCTTCACTCACAGCCGCTACTCCCAACTGGATTTGCTTATCGCCCAAACCAGGAAGCTTCACTTTACCCAAAGTTATTTCTGCTACATAGCGAAGAAAGTCATCCTCAAAAGGTGTCTCTATCTCCCTCTCTTGTGTCAGAGTAACAGGCATAGCTATTCGAGCTCTCCTGCAAGCATTTCACGCACACGGTCTCCGCTAGCAGCACCTCCGACAAGCTTCATTACTGCCCCAGTTGCTTTACCGAGATCAGCTTTACTACTGAATCCCCCTTCACTTATGGCGCTCTTGATTATTTTCATCAAATCTTCATCACTCATTTCAGCTGGTAGATAGGCAGCGAGAATAGCCATTTCTTTTTCTTCTTGCTCTGCTAGATCAGCTCGGCCGCCAGCCTGAAACTGAGCAATGCTGTCTTTTCGTTGCTTTACCAATTTCTTGATTACTCCCTCCACTTCAGCTGAAGCGAGTTCTTCTACTGGAGTCCGGGCATCAATAGCATGATTTTTCAAAGCGCTCTGTAGCAGACGTAGTGTGTCTCGCTTCTCTGTTTCGCCTGCACGCATAGCTCCCTTGAGCTCTTCCATAATATCTCCGTATGTCATAGTCTTTATCATTAAACTCTTTATACCTCTAAGCATAGCACAAAAAAACTCCCCGCTTATAGGCGAGGAGTCTTTGGTGCTAACGAGTCATTTTTTTCTTAATTTCTCGAAGCGCTTCTTCATCAAACTTACCAAGCTTCTTCATACGGTTGATTTCCTTACGGATATCTACTTTGTATAAAGCTTCTTCTCTACGCTTAGTCTTGCTTTTTACCGGCTGGTGAAAGCGCTGTTTGCGTACTTTACGAAGGACACCGCTCTGCTGCACGCGACGTGTAAAACGACGAATGAGGCTTTCAGGCGTTTCTTT
>CAYLMF010000026.1:0-4964 GCA_964385005.1 uncultured Bdellovibrionales bacterium
ATTAGTACATGATTACTGAGATTGGTTGAAGTTTTACCACTGGCTTCACAATATCATTTTCGACGACACTTTCTATTACGTCTTCGGCACGTTTGTACTGAGAGGCATCTTGCTCTATTACTTTTTCAGAGCGGCCATTGTAGAGTTTGACTCCACGTGATTCCATCTTGGCTTGGAGTTCTTCTCGAGTCTCAGGGACTACGTCATCAGTAGCTTTGGTAGCCTTACCAGCGCCATGATTGCACGAATAGAAGCTCGACATATTACCATCCTGGCCAACACAAAGATACGCCTCGGTACTCATGGAAGTTGGTATAAAGGCTGGTTCACCTGTGTCCTTGAAGACAGGATGATCACTCATACGACTCTTACCATAAGCTCGGCTCGTACCATTGCGATGCACCCAGACTTGCTTTTCGTAATGCTCTTCTTGGCTCACAAGGATATGAGGCATGTCATAGAGAAGATCGGCCTCAATTTCTTTGCCGAGCACTTTCTCTGCTGTTTTGATAAAGTTATGAGTGATTGTGGCGCGGTTGGCGTGGGCGAAATTTGAGCAAGCTTTACGGGCTTTCATGTAGAGTGAGCCATCTTCACCAGTCCCATCAAAGGTAATGAGGGGTTCTTTTTTGCCATGGTCAGACTCGCGAATCTTTTCTGCAATGGTATCTATTGTCTTGCGGTAGGGTGTGCGCCAGAAGAAGCGACCAATATTCATGAGAATGGCAGTGGAGAGGTGTTCGCGCTTTTTGGCTGTAAACATATACATGGTGTACTGACCGAGGATTCCAGAGCCGCAGTGAACCATGAGGAGATACTGCCCTTTGCGAAGATTAAATTTTTCAGCTACTTCTGGATCAATGATATCGGTCACTTTCATGAGATCAAGGAAGTGGTTACCTGCCGCTCCAATGATACCTGAGCGGAACTGCGCAAAGAAAAGAAAGAGTGAGGGGATAAGATTTTTGATATCACGACGACTCGGAGTAGTCTCGAAGAAGTTACCTCGGTCAATACTATTTAAGGCTTCGTTTTTGGTCTTGATACCAAGGTAGTTTATAAGCGGCTCTATGCCACCACGGAGGATATCAATAATCACTCCAAACGGAAGGACGGTACCCACGTATTTCTTAGTAGGTACAGTCTTGGTAGCCGCCTGAAAGATAGCGTCTATTTGTTCTGGTGTAACGTTGGTTTCGTCTAAATCAAGGCGAACGAGACGCATACCGCAGGCTGGATCTGAGTCGTTGACTTGAGGAAGGATAAAGTTCTCTGAAGTCACTGTGGTGCCGGTAGCATTTTTGCGACCAGGCTTGGAGTGAACATCAGCCATAGCAGCAATATGATGAAAAACAGCGTCGTTACTGGCTACGCTTTCAAGCTGGACGAGGGTAGATTCCTCTGGCATGAGCTTTTCTCCGATATGAAAAACTACAGGCACCTTCATTTTTGGTGTCTGAAGTTCGCTTCGATGAGCGGATATTTTTTTGAAGTATTGTTCTAACATAGAAAACAAGTTTAGGTTTTAGAGTTGGCTGTAGATTTCCTCATACTGCAGAGCAGTCTTTTTGAGGTCAAAATGATCTTTGACATAGCGTCTCGCGTTTTGGCCAAGGCGCTCACATTCAAGAGGATTATCCTTTAAATAAGCCATTGATTCAGTGAACTTTTCTCCTGAACCGGCCTCAATACTAACACAAATATCAGGATTCGAAAACTCAGAAAACTGAGGTAAGTCACTTAAGATAACAGGGGTGCCACAGGCATAGGCCTCGATAATAATCAGAGGAACATCAAACTTTCCATTGAGATTTACGACTGGGAAAGCTATAACGTCAGCTGAGTTATAGAGACTCGGCATATCGGGTACGGTATCGGAGTAGCCAATAAACTGACTCACTCCAGCCGCAGCAAAAGAAGCTCTGACCTCTTCTTTTTTGAGACGATCTGCTTCGTTTTTGATGCGGTTGGCAAAGATAAAGCGAATAGAGGTATCTGGATTTTTTTGGAAAAATTTAGTGAGGCTGCTTACGAGCATATCAGTAGCTCCGAGGCGGGTATATTCACCGGGATACATGACGAGGAAATGACTTTCATCAAAACCAAGGCTTTTGATAAATTCTCTATTCTTTGGTGCTGATTGATATTTATCAAGGTCAATGCCTGGGTAGATGCGTGTGACGTTGTCAAAGCCAAGATCATTGAGTGAGGCTTTGGTCTTGTCGGTATAGACGACAAGATGATTAGCAAAAAGGAGTGAGCGAAGTTCTTCTTTGGTATAGATGTCTTGGCGCAGTGTGGCTACCGTCTGAAGAGTCTTACCTTTAGTGGGAAATGCAAAGCGTTTGATGAGACTGGTATTTTGCTTGGTAGGAGTGAAGAGATAATGAGTGATATCAAAACGACCACGGGCAGCACGAAGAAAACGAAAGAGGGCTATCTTGGCGCCGAAGCTAAAATGACTTTGTTTAAAAATTGGTACCTGGACAGCTGTTTCAGGAAGTCCCGTAAGAGCCTCTTTGGTAGTGAGAAGGGAGAGTTTGTGATTCTTGACTTCACGACCAAGAAAGTAGGCGAAATTTTTGGAGGCTTCATCCCATGGTGGTACGAGTGGACGAGTAGCAAGGAGAACGGACTTAAACATAAACGAAATACACTTTTATTTTAATTTATAATTGCGAAAGAGTTCCTGTTGTTCATCTTTGTGGATAACTCTTATGGTGACATGATCTGTATCTGGCGTTTTCTCTGGCGTGATGAGAAGGATGCGATTTTCTCCAAGAGGAGCTTCGAAATCTTGTTCTGCTATGACAGTATCTCCGGCAAGAATCTGATATTTGAAGTGAGTATCTTCGGTGTAGTTAGAGACAACAATATCGATATTTTTGACGCGGTCAGGACGGATAAAGGAAACAGTCCACCAATTTTTATTGTTTTCTAAATCAAGCTCATTTAAGCTCCTTTCAAAAAGAAAAGCAGACGAGGTGATAAAGAGTACAAAAAAGAGAATAAGAAGAAGTCGATTAGACATAGAGAGACTAGTAGTTTTTTTGGTAAATAGTCACGTAACGAGAGGTATAAATTTTGGAGAATTTTTTGGAGCTATTAAACTGAGCTGTGTCACGAGAAGACTCTACCATGACAAAGTTGACACCCGTTCTTTGGAAACAGCGGTCACCATCTTTGGTGTTTGGAGTAGAAATCATAGCTAGGGTGCATTGTTCTCTGTCTGGATTAGTCTCATAGCGGTTGAAGTAGGCGCGAGAAAAAGGATATGAGTAGCCACGCATAAAGAAGAGTTTGATCCACGCATCACCCACGATAAAGTTGTGATCCTTGATGATACGGTCATCAGTACTGGTGTGATTGGAGAGGTATTGACTGGCGTGCATGGTGGCTACGAGAGGTTCTGCTTTGCTTGCTTCAAGGAGGGTAGAGCCATTATCAAGACTACCTTCAGAGATAGCGAAGATAAAGATAGCTACAAAACTTCCAAGGGCGAGTACCTTGGGTAAGGCAAGGTGCTTTTTCTGCCAATGAGCAAAAAAAGCTAGCAGAAAGAGCACGGCACTTATACCAAGAGGAAAGGAGAGATAGGCTCCGATACGACTAGAAGGGATATCAACAAACAGAAGATCTGGGCGCAGGGTCATAATCAGAAGAATGATGGTCCAGCCCAGAAGAAAGCTCTGGGCGTAGTTTTTGGCTCGAATAAGGAGGGTAAAAAAGAGTGCTCCCATGAGTGCGAGGGCAAGACGCACACTTCCGCTTGAGTTGGCAATTTGGAGAAGTGTGAGGCCGGTACGGGTTGTTTTGGTAGGAGTACCGACAGCAGTATCTAGAGCACTGTTTTCGATATATGTAGGCATGGCAACAAAAAAGAAAAAGAGGATTGCCAAGGCAAGAATAGCAAGAGGGAGTGGCTTTACGAGGAGTGTAAACCAAGATCGAAATACGGTAGGAAGTGACTTGAGGTGGAGTAGAATATGAAGCAGGATAACGGCAACCAAAACAAAAAGAAGAATAAAGGTACTCAAGTGATGAATATACGCAAGCGTAAAGGTAAAGAGGAGACCAAGTCCTAAGAAACGAGAATCGCGCTTACGGAGTGCGCGGTAGAAGCAAAGAAGAATGATAGGTATAAAGAAATTACCAAAGGTATTGCCAATGACACCGCCACTGACAAACTTTGCTTGCGGCGAAGCAAGAGAGTAGAGTGGACCAAAGAAAAGTAGGGTAAGGAGAAAGGCATTTTCTCCATTCCAGATATGAGGAGCGAAGAATTTTTTTGAGATACCGCGAACAAGATAGAAAGAAAGGGTTGCTAAAGCAAGAAGAGAAAGAATATTTATGAGAAAAAGGAAGAGGATAGGAAAGGCTCCAAAATAGCTGCTTTGGGAGTAGATTTGTATAGCGGCAAGAGTAAGGTGTTCGCCAATGATAAAGTCTGAGATGGGTTCAGGCTCTGTAACTTGGACAGTCCCGTCTACGGTGACGATATTTTGTTCTGCGTAGTAGGGAAGTTCGCCGCTCTCTGAGATAGCCTTAGCCCAGTAGAGGTGATGGCCGAGATCAGTGGCAGTAGGAATAACTGTATTGTGAAGGTAGATGGTTTTGATGAGAAACGTGGCAAGAATGAGAACAATAAAAATAGCAGTCTGCTGACGAGTAAAAGAAAGTGGCGAATCTTCTTTGTCTGCGGCAGATTCAGGAGATGAGGTAAAGCGAGAAATGAGAGAAAAAACACCAAAACAAAGAGCGCTCCCTAGGCCTATAAGAAGCGTGAGAGAGAAAATATTAAAAGAAATGCCCTGATGACCAATAATTTGCATTCCAAAGATAAGGAAGCTTTGACTGAGGGCAAAGGCAAATAGGATTTTTTCCCAGACTGAAAGGGGTGAGCGTTTGAGATTAAAAATGCCTGAAAGCAAAAAAAGTCCTATCCCGAAACAGAGGATAAGGAG
>CAYLMF010000026.1:5064-10548 GCA_964385005.1 uncultured Bdellovibrionales bacterium
TACCCCTATTGTACCTGGCTTTTCGTGTTTTCCAAAGCCTCAATATAGAGCTGGCTCACTCTTTGCCAGTGGAAGGTATTCTGAGTGTAGGTATGAGCTTTTTGGCCTAGGGTAGACCGTTTTTCAGGCGATTCAGCTATGCTGGTCACGGCCTGTTTCCAGGCTTCTGTATCCAGAGGGGGAACGAGAATACCATTCTCATTTGGGATAATAGCGTCTTTGAGTCCCTCAAGATCTGAGGCGATGACCGGACGACCTAGAAGAGTAGCTTCGATTACGGCGATACCAAAACCTTCCATGTCACCCGGGACGGGGATATTGGGCTGGATAAAAATATCAGCTGTATGTAAAAGAAGATTGCGTTCTTCATCACTGACGCGACCAAGAAGTGAAACACGTGATTCAAGAGAGAGTTCTTTGAGAGTATTTTCGATAACGCTCCTTTCAGGGCCATCTCCAGCAAGGACATAGAGAATATGCGGAGGAAGGGTAGGTAGAATTTCGCGGATAAACCAATTGGCTCCTTTGCGTTTGGCGAGTCTTCCGGTAGTGAGGAGGACAACGGAGTGAGTTATATCTTTACCAAGAAGTCTGGTTAAATCTTCACGGGTGTACTTTTGTGGCTCATAGGTAAGATCAGTACCATTGGGAATAACCAGTACTTTGTTGGGATCAAGACCTTGCTGGATGGCGGTAGCACGAGTTTCAGAACTTACGGCTATGTAGCTATCAAGGCTTGGAAGAAATATTTTCACCCAGGCATTTTGATAGAGAGTGCTTCGGTAGGTAAGATCAAGGCCGTGGACGATAGAAGTGACCGTTTTCTTTGGATAGAAAAACTTCACTATAAATCCGAGGACGCCTAAAACGCCGTCACCAAGAAGAATGGCGTCATACTTGGAAGCATTGAGCAGGGCATAGACAATAGCGTAGGGTAAGAAAAAAGGAAGAAACTTCTTGCCGCGCGTATTGGCAAGGGTATAGCAGTCACTTATTTTTGGGAGCCAGACCGAAAGGGCATAGTTCTGGTTTTCAATGCCACCAGTGACGGGAGGGTAGGCTCGTGAGATAAAGAGAATTTTCATAGTAGAGTGTGGTATTAGTTGCCGCTTGTGCTTTCTGCGTTATCAAAATCAATAATATAGAGCCGAGGTGCCTTTTTTATGTCTGGTAAGCCGTCTTCATTGCGAAAGAAACGGAGAACAAAATTATTATTATGAGAATGGCCATGATCAACACCAAGGAGTTGTAACCCTTTTAAGATAGCATCTTTTCGATCTTTTAGTGAGTTTGTAAAGAGTGCAGGAAAACGTCTTTGCCAACTATCATAATCAATATCGAGTACGCCCGAGGCAACATCTACAAATCCGCTTTGAGAGAGATGATACGATTGAATTGGCTCAATAGGCACATAGTCAAAGCCAAGCTCTTTCCAGGTAGTATGAGCTTCAAAAGCTTTTTGCCAGGCAACAAAAGTGTCTGGTGCAATGTGGCGTATAATAAGCTTATTTTGTAGTTTTCCGCCAAGAAGCGTAGTTTTCGATCCGCTTTTTTCGAAAGTATCCCGCCCAAAGTTTTCAGAAGACAAAGGGCTGTTTTTATAGAGGGGTGAAGTAATCAATGCTGTAGTAAAGCGTTTATCTTGAAGCATTTGAAGACGCTCTTCTTCTGGAAGATGTTTAATTTGATGAGCAAAAAACCAATGCATTCTTGTAGAAGGAAGTAGTAAGCCTTGCTCGATAATGCGTCGACGTACTCCGTTAGGATCAAGAGTAGAAATTTCTTTGGAAAGCGCAACTAACAAGTCTTCATCTTGTGTTTCAAAAACTTGCTGAGCAAACAGCTGCTGTTTTTCGGCATCGAGCAATCCCAAATACTCTAGAGCTTTTTTTTGAAGAAGAGGCACATGGGAATGAAAGGCATTTTCAATTTGTCTGACAACCTCTTCTTTGGAGAAGTGACCCATCATTTGATCAATAGCTATGCAGTGGATTTTTTCGTCAGATGAGAGGAGGGCTTGTTCGATATGGACCCTCCGTTCTTGAGGGGGTAAGTATTCTATTTGACCAAGGGCAGCTGATTGAATGAGGGGAGATTCTGAGTGGAGAGCCTCTCTAACAAAGGTAGGACGGTTACTTGATGGAGGTAAGTGGCGTAACTCTTCAATGACGGCCGCTTGAATAAGATCGGAGTCTGAATGAATAAATTTTTCAATGTAATGAACTATTTGTTCTGAAGAAAGCTTGCTAATTTGATGTATAGCAGTAGCAATTATCCTTTCATCAAGCGTGGGATTTTCTAACGTGGATACAATAGAGGGGCCGTCATAAAGATTTTCGATGAGTTGTATTTTTTGTGAAGTAGCTATATCAGAAGAGAGAGCTGTTTCGACAAAAAAATCACCCGCTTTGCCAGTGAGATAGCTATCACGAATATCTTCAGTGGTAGCCTCAAAAAGATTTTGATGAGTAAGAATGAGAGCAGCGCTTTCTTTGAGGAGCTCTATTTTTTGATCCTGATCAAGGGGGTGTAAGGCATGAATAGCTGCTATTTGGATTGACTCCGTAGAAGATTGGAATGCTTGAGATATCTTAGAGCTATCAATGCTTTTCCACCAAGTATTTCTTAGAGGGATGATTTTTTCGGTTATGTTACGAATGTCTGTATCAAATCGTCTGCTTTTTTCATAATGCTTGCTATTCGGTGACAAAAAACCAGAGACAGCATACATTTCTT
The DNA here is from genome assembly GCA_964385005.1 of uncultured Bdellovibrionales bacterium. Classification (GTDB taxonomy): domain Bacteria; phylum Patescibacteriota; class Minisyncoccia; order Moranbacterales; family UBA1568; genus UBA1568. The sequence continues at coordinate 7,801 of CAYLMF010000026.1, forward strand.
CTGGGAAAGAAGAGGTTTCTGTTTCTGGCTTTTCGAAGTGAGGGAGGAATTTTGGTTCCATTGAGGAAGAAGTAAAGGGTTACTTCTGGTAACGATCTTTTTTGATTTGATACATCAGGTCTTCAGTGAGACGACGAGAAGACTTGATCATGTCGGCGATAAGAGCAAAGACAAAGAATTGAAGCCCGATAAAGAAGCTTCCACCTCCAAACCAAAGGTAATTGCGATACGGTGAGATTTTGAGGTCTTGTGAATAGAAGACGAGAAAGGTAATAAAGAAAGCAATACCGACAAGCATGAGGATAAGCCCTGGAATACCAAAGAATTTCATCGGACGGACATCACGGATAGCACGAATGATAATACGGAAGCTGTTGTTGACATAGCTCCAGATGGTTTTGACCACGCGACTTTTGCGACCCGCGTAGTAAGTGACTGCTACGGGCACCCACTTGATCTTGAGGTTTTTACCAAGCGCATCGATGATTACTTCCTGTGTGTAGGTGTAGTCTCCAGGAAGATTGAGACGGAGGAGGGTTTCACGACTATAAGCACGAAAACCACAGGTGAGGTCTTTGATTTTTACATTCATGAAGGAGCCAATGAGTCGAGCGGCTAAGCGATTGAGAACGTCTTTGATAAATGGGATGTTCTTGGCGGCGAGATGATCAAAACGATCAGCACTGACCATATCTACTTCGTGCGAGAGTACGGGCTGAATGATTTTTTTGATGTCCTCCGGATCGAACTGACCATCGGCATCAATATTGACCATGATATCGGCGCCATTTTCGAGGGCGCGTTCTACTGCATGACGAAAAGTCTTACCGACACCACGATTGACGCCATTGGTATAGACGAGCTCAGCACCTGCTTCTTTGGCAATAGTAAAGGTATTATCTTTTGAACCATCGTCAATGACTTGTACAAGAACTTCATCGACACCGTCAATCTGACGCGGAATTCGCTTGATAGTCTCAGCAATTTTCTCTGCTTCATTGTAGGCAGGGAGGTTGACGATAAGACGCATATTTTTACATTTAAAATTGAAAAGGAAAAATTGAAAATGCTAAGGAGTTTTTTTGATGAGAAGTTGTGGACTGACACAGTTGATATTGCAAGTGCCTTTGAGTGCTTCTACATCATCACGTTTGCTTTTCTCGAGCAGTTCATCCTTACAGCGCTTCACATCTTCCTGGCAAGAGCTGCTGCGTTCTTGGACATAATTCCAGTTTGGTTCATAACCAAAGTAGTTAAGTACAAAGCTGCCTACTACGACAAAACCAGTAATCCAAATAATAGTGCGGATAAGGAACCAAATCATAGGCTAACGACCAATTCCACGGTAAATAAAACTGTCTTCATAAGCCATGAAAGCGTCGCGGTTGAGGCAGTTTTTACCATCGACAATAGCCTTGATGCCGTAGTTCGTAAGGAGCTCTGGAGTGAGTGATTCAATAAACTCACGGTGATTAGTAGCTACCACGAGAGCTCCACACTTTGAGAGGATTTCTTCGAGGCTCTTACTAGTAGAGTGTTCAGGAAGGAGTGGATCAAAAGTTTCTACGACACATTTATGTGCCACAAGTTCTTTGATGATTTCTTCGGCTGGTGATTCGCGCAGGTCAGCCACGTTGGCTTTGTAGGAAAGTCCAAGGACACCCACGGTGGTGTTTTTCATAGGGAGTTCCATTTCATTTAAGGCATCCTGGAGTCTCTCTACAGTGTAGGCTGGCATGGCATCGTTGGTCTCGATAGCCAGCTTCAAGAAATTGTGATTGAAACCAGATTCTTTGGCGCGCTCTACGAGGTAATGAGGATCTACTGGGATGCAGTGACCACCGACGCCACAAGAAGGGTAGTGTGCCATAAAGGCAAAAGGCTTGGTAGCGGCACCATCGATGACATCTTTGACATCGATGCCCATCTTATCAAAAGAGCAAGCAATTTCGTTGACAAAAGCGATGTTGATATTACGGAAAGAGTTCTCAAGAATCTTGACGGCTTCGGCTTCACGGATATGCTTCATCGGACGAATCTCAGCATCGACGATAGATGAGTAAAATTGGACAGACATCTCAAGACCAGTCTTATCAAATGAACCCACGACACGAGGAATATTGGTGACATTCCATTTTGGGTCACCTGGGTTGATGCGTTCTGGACAGTGAGAGATATAGATATCAACACCTACAGTAAAGCCATGCGCCTCAAAAATAGGCTTAATGATTTCTTCTGAGACATATGGATTGACAGTGGACTCAAGGACCACCAGGGCACCTTTCTTGGTGTGAGTAGCTACCATTTCAGTAGCGCCGATAACAGGGGTTAGATCGGGATGCTTCATGGCATCGACTGGAGTAGGGACAGCGATAAGGTGGACATCAGCATCTGCGATATCTGAAGCGTCAGAGGTAAGGACGGAAAGTGGGAAGAGGGCAAAGTTTTCTTCGAGATATTCATCACTAAATGGCTGCTTACCAGATTTAAGTAATGCCATTTTGGTTTCATCGACATCCACGCCAATTACTTCATAGCCGCGCTCCTGACAGCGAACAGCTAGAGGAAGGCCTACATAACCGAGACCAATGACAGAAACTTTTTTCAAATCGTAGCTTTTTGTTTGCTCCATAATATAAGGTAAATAATTGCTCTCCCAATTGTACAAAAAATGCCCATTTAAAGCAAGAAGTGATTTTGGATAAAAAATTCAAAGGGGCCGAACATGCAAGTTTGCATGCCGGCCCC
>CAYLMF010000027.1:0-10350 GCA_964385005.1 uncultured Bdellovibrionales bacterium
CCAAGGGTTTGGCTGTTCGCCAATTAAAGCGGTACGCGAGCTGGGTTCAAACCGTAAAGCATCCTTTCCTTGTAGAGTTATATCTACAATGAAGAAAGGGGATTTTACAGTTTGAACCCGAGGTACAAGACATCAAAATTAGGGTTTTTCGTCTTTGAAATTAAGTTATAGTGAACCAATCACATCACGGCGGTACTTCAATTAATGAAGTAAGAAGCTGACTCATATCGGTGGAACCCTTTGTAAAAAGGGCAATACCGAGGGAACTCTGAGTAATCAGAGACCCGTAGAGACTAAACGTCAGCAGTCTAATATACGATAATATTAGATGAAGCTATAGTCCAATGCACTTAGTAATAAGTGGTATCATGCGTGAGACAGGTTGGTCTCCTATCTGGTGTAGGCGTGAATTGTTTGAGGGATCTCTTTCCTAGTACGAGAGGACCGGAAAGAACGAACCTCTGGTGTATCGGCTGTCACGCCAGTGGCACTGTCGAGTAGCTACGTTCGGGTAGGATAACTGCTGAAAGCATATAAGCAGGAAGCCAAGCCCAAGATAAGACAACGTGTACAAGCTTGCTTGTACAAGATTTCCTAGAAGATGACTAGGTTGATAGGTCACAGATGGAAGCACAGTGATGTGTTTAGTCGAGTGATACTAATAAATCTAATTAACTTTCATTCATTTTTCTTTGTTTATGACTTCGGTCATAGGTGAATACGGTTAGCAGTGAAGAGTACTTTTGAAGTATTCTTCTATCACGCAAAAATTACAGGTTTTTACGGACAATTTCTTCATGATAGACACAATAGTAAGACAAAATACGCACGTATTTTCGTTTTGAAAAGAGAGTTCTCGGTGCTTCAAGCAAAGTGGAAACACCCGATCCCATACCGAACTCGGCAGTTAAGCGCTTCAGCGCCGATGGTAGCTGCAAAGCAAGAGTAGGCCAGTGCCGAGAACTCTCTTTTCAAAAAAACTATTTTACAATCTACATCGACACCCTGAAAAAGGGTGTTTTTTGTTCCATTTTTTTTGAGATATCATATTTTATTCTTGCTTAAGAAGTGCTATACTAAGATATATTTATGGAAATACGTACACGGAAACAAATAACAGTAGCGGCTATTTTTAGCCTTATTTCAGTTATCTTTTTGGGTCTTTTGTATTTCCTTTTCTTTTACCAAGCACCTGTCTGTACTGATGGTATCCAAAATGGTAGAGAAGAGGGGATAGACTGTGGAGGTACTTGTACCAATGCTTGCATCGAAAAAGTCACTGGGGCACCATTTGTAATCGAAGAAGTGGCTGTCATGCCTGGAGGGACTGATAAATATGATGTCTTGGGGCGTATCCATAATCCTAATGACACAGAAGGCGCATCATCGTTTGAGTACTCGCTTGTACTCAAGGATGCGACAGGCAAGGAGCTTACTACCAAGAAAGGCACAAGCTATATCCTCCCACAGGAACACAAAACACTTATAGAAGTAGGCCTAGAGAGTGCTACGGTACCAGCTACAGCGACGCTTACTATTGGAAGTATTACCTGGGAGCGTTTTAGTGGTTACCAAGAAAAACCAAATATCAATATTTATCAGAAGCGTTACAATCAAGTAGCTGGAGGCGTTGGTTTTGGAGAGGCCTTTGGGTTGGTATCCAACGAAAGCCCTTTTGATTTTCGGAGCCTGACAGTCAAGGTAATTCTCCGTGATCGAGAAGGAAAGCCTTTGGCAGTGAACAGTACAGAAATGCGCACGGTTACCTCTGGTGAGGAACGTGATTTCCGTCTTCTGTGGCCGGAGCAGTTTCCAGGCGCGGTAGAAGCGGTTGATATGGAAGTCGATGCAGATTATTATCACGCAGAAAACTTTATGAAGCAGTACCTCAAGGGAGGTCGCTTCCAAGACGTCTCTCAGGGAGAAAACTAGTTCTTTTTAGGGCAAGGTGAGGTTAACTTGAGCAATAGATGTTATGGGGCTTTTTATACGTAAATTAGATTGGGCACTGCTCACCATTATAGGTACTTTGGTGGCACTCAGTCTTATCATGCTCTATAGTATTTCGTCCGCAGGAGGAACTGACTATTTTACGAAACAGGCGATAGCAGTAGCGCTGGGTATAGGAGTATTGTTTTTTGTTGCGACACTCGACTATACGCACGTTTCTAAATACAGTACACCCATTTACTTCATCACACTTTTGGTCCTTCTAGGGGTCCTTCTTTTTGGGGTGACTATTCGAGGTACGGCTGGCTGGTTGTCATTTGGTTTCTTTCAGGTTCAGCCGGTAGAGGTTGCCAAGGTAACCCTGATCATCTTTTTGGCGAGTTTTATATCAAAGAAAAAAAGTGAGCTTGGTGAATGGACCCGTCTTATCGTCAGTCTTCTGCTTACGGCAGGCATCATCTTTCTCGTACTTAAACAGCCTGACCTTGGATCAAGTCTTGTTTTGATGGCTATTTGGGGAGGCATGATGTTGGCCTCAGGTATTCGCTTCAAGCAGCTAATTGTCTTGGGCACGCTAGCGATTCTTCTTTTGGGAGCTGGCTGGGCTACGCTTGATCCCTACCAGGTGGCGCGTATTCAGACGTTTATGAACCCCGAGCTTGACCCTAAGGGGAGTGGCTATAATGTACTTCAGGCAATTGTAGCGGTTGGTTCAGGGGGCGTAACGGGTAAGGGTCTGGGGAATGGTTCTCAGTCACAGTTAAATTTCTTGCCCGAAAAACAGACAGATTTTATCTTTGCTGTTGTGGTAGAGGAACTTGGGTTGGTAGGAGGGCTTTTGGTGATAGCTTTGTATGGGGCACTTCTCTATCGCATTAAGCGCATAGGTGAACTGGCACAGGATAATTTTGGATACCTGGCTTCAGTTGGAGTCTTTATGATGATTTTTGTACAGGTCCTCATCAATGTCGGTATGAATATGGGACTCCTGCCGGTAACAGGTTTACCAGCACCATTTCTTTCATACGGAGGGAGCTCTCTGATATCGCTTTGTATGGCCATGGGACTCTTACTCAGTATCTATCAAAGAAAACAGGGGAACGCAGACTACCGCATAACGTTAGAGAAGAGCCGTATTTAGAAATAAGCTATTGTAAAATAGTTTATAATATGGTATAATTACAAAAGAGTACCTAAAGGCCAAAAAACACTTTTCAATTGACGATATGGGGTCTTTTTGCTACAATGATAAGGCTTAAAAAAAGCAAAAAACTGTTTTTGCTGATTACTATACTATGAGATTTTTGCTCGTCCTACAGGCTATTACCGCTATCTTGCTGATAGTCTCTATCTTGTTACAAAATCGTGGCTCTGGTCTTGGCGGAGCTTTTGGCGGTGACTTCGGTGGCTACTACACAAAACGTGGCATTGAAAAGTTTTTGATTTATGGCACAGTGGCGCTTGCTACCCTCTTTTTGGTACTAGCGCTCGTAAATGTGCGTTTGGCTACGGCCACCCTCTAATCACTAATACACGCGTATTCGTATCTTTTCTGCTCTTAAATTTATCACTCCTCGGAGTTTTCTTAAAATTTATCACGCACTCACGTACCGTGATCGAGTTATCGCATTTGTGTTATCGATAATTGCATTAGGAGCTCTTCTTTTTTGGATTGGAGCTGCGTATGTCATTTCCACGAAGGCAGTGGCTGATTTTGGTGGAGAGTACCGTGAAGGTATTGCCTCTCAGCCTCGCTATATCAATCCGATTATTGCCCAGACAAGTGAAGCTGACCAGGACTTGGTGCAGCTTATTTACAGCAGTCTTTTTAGCTTTGATGAAAACGGTAAGCTCGTGAAGAGTGTAGCTTCCGACTATAAAGTGGAAGATGAAGGCCGTCGCTATGTGATTACCCTTAAGCAGGGTGTAAAGTTTCATGATGGTGAAGAGCTGACCGCTGATGATGTCCTCTATACAGTGCAGGCTATTCAGGATCCAACCTACAAGAGCCCACTTCGCGCCAACTGGCTTTCAGTTGAAGCACAGGTGATTGATCAGTACACCATAGCCTTTACCCTCAAAAAAGCCTACTTTGGCTTTCTCGAAAATCTTACGGTAGGCATTTTACCAAAGCACATCTGGGAAACGGTAACGCCGGACAAGTTCTTGCTTTCTGACTATAACTTGGCACCTGTTGGATCAGGGCCATATCGGTACTACAATCTTGAAAAAGACTCGAGTGGTAACATTCTTTCTATAGAACTGCGCTCATTCCAGAACTACTTTGAAGGGGAGGCCTATATTCCTAAGTTTATTTTTTCTTTCTATCCTGACCAGGAGACACTCTTGGCTGCATATGCAAAGAAGGAAGTGTTGGGTGTTCACAGTATTACACCTGGGGAAGAGGCGCAGGTACGAGAACAAAAAAGTACCGCACTCTACGAAATAGCTATACCACGTATTTTTTCTGTTTTTGTAAATAATATTAAGAGTAAGCCACTTGCTTTTGATGAGGTTCGCAAAGCTTTGTCTTACGGCACTGATAGAGAGGCGATTATTCGTGAGGTGCTCCTTGGCAAGGGTGTGCCGGCAACATCGGCCTTGCTTCCATTTATGGATGGCTTTGCTTCAGATATTGAAACGCCTCATTTTGATCAAGCCAAGGCCAATAGTATCTTGGATGAAGCGGGATGGAAAAAAGGTGACGACGGTATCCGCTCTAAAGACGGCACGCCTCTCGAGGTTGAGCTGACCTTACCTGAGTGGCCAGAAATACAAAAAACAGCTGAACTCTTGAAATCTCAGTGGGAGGCTCTTGGTGCAAGGGTAAACTTGAATCAGTTAAGCGCAGCTGATCTCCAAAAGAATGTTGTGAAAAATCGTGAATACCAAGCGTTGCTCTTTGGACAAGCTGCTATGCTTGAAAGTGACCCATATTCTTTTTGGCATTCAAGTCAGAAAACTGACCCAGGTCTCAACCTCGCTTTGTTTGACAACAAGGATGCTGACCAAGTACTTGAGAGCATGCGCGAAGAACTGAATCCAGAGGCGCGCATAGGACAGTACAAGGCCTTTCAGGAAATCTTGGCACGAGAAAACCCAAGTATCTTTCTCTACAGCCCGACCTATTTGTATGTAGTCAATGGGACAGTCAAAGGTGTCAACGTAAAGCGTGTAGACAATCCAGCCCATCGTTTGAGCAATGCTCATCGTTGGTTTATTGATACTAAACGTGTTCTTAAAAAAGGTGAATAATAAAGAGAAACATATGCCACATCCACTTGATACACAGGATTTTCATTCCATGATTACGGAAAGCCCAGCGCAATTTGCTACTGGTTTTTCTTTGGCGAAAGATGCTCGCGTAGAAGGGACTTTCACGGGTATTTGTGTTTCTGGTATGGGAGGATCTGCTTTGCCAGTAGATGTTTTGCGTATTCTTTTGAATGATGTAGCAAAGCGCCATCAGGTAGTGGTGCCAGCCCTGTACCAGAATCGTAACTACGGTATGCCACAGGGTATCCCAACCAACACTTTGTATATTTTGAGTTCATACTCTGGTAATACCGAAGAGACCCTTGAGACCCTTGAAGAAGTCATCGCTGCTGGTTTGCCAGCTATTGGTATGTCTGCCGGAGGTGTACTTGAAGCACGCTGCAAAGAAGCAGGCATTCCTCATATTAAGCTTCCTATCCCAAGCGAAGGCTTTCAGCCACGTATGGGCACAGGCTTTTTTATCTCGGCTCTTTTGGAAATCTGTATCAATCATGGGATGCTTCCAGATATTCGCGAAGAAGTGCTTCATGATGCCTCGCTTGTAGCTTCAAAGATAGAAGAGATTGAAAAAGAAGGAGAGGCTCTCTCACAGAAGGTAGTTGGTAAAACGCCTGTGATCTATGCTCCTGATCAGCTCCGTGGTTTGGCTATGGTTTGGAAGATTAAAATGAATGAAAATGCCAAAACCCCAGCTTTTTGGAACTACTTTCCAGAGCTCAATCACAATGAAATGGTAGGCTTTACTTTGCCACAGGGAGCTTTTTTGGTCATTATGCTCCGCGACCGCGAGGATCATCCGCGTAATCAAAAGCGCTTTGCCCTGACTGCCGAATTATTGCGTGAAAAGGGGGTAGAAGTGGAAATACTTGACATAAAAGGAGAAAGCGTGTTTAATAGAGTCTTGATGAGTATTGCCCTTGGGGACTTTACTTCTTACTTCTTAGCTCTGGCTTACGGACAAGATCCAACGCCTGTAGATATGGTAGAGAAATTCAAGAAGCTCTTGGTATAAGAGTTTCCGTCAAAAGCGTCACTTTTCTTAGTGAATGACGGTTTATAGACCAACAGCTGCTATGGTACAAATCTTTTTAGGATTTGAGGAAGTTCGATTCTTCCTGTAGCACAATGTATATGTTTGCATCTGCAAACAACAAAGACATACTTCTATTCCGAAGAAAAGGTGTCATTGTAAAAAGGTAGATTTTTCTATCAGTTACAGAGCTTTTACGAAAAAAGAAATTTTTTCTTGAAGCATTTATTTAATTATTTTTTATTGATAACGAAGAACAAAAAATTCTTCAAAAAGTTACTATATGTTGCAAAAAACAACACCAAAGCCACAGGGCGGAAACAAAAGTTTTCGTGGAGGAAGAGCGCCCCAAGATAAACTACCAACCTCTACAGCTCCAACCGTCGGTGCTTTTGAAGGTATCGTAGCTCGTGAGCAGTCTACTCGTGTACAGCCACAAGGAAAGTCATTTAATACCAACCGTCAGGCACCGAGCAAAAATACTGGTCCTCGACCAGCTCAGTCTCCAAAGCCAGGAGCTCCAGTTCAGGCAGGAAGTCCTCAGGGACAAAAGCCAAAGCAGGGGAATGGCAAGAAGCGTGCCGCTGGCGCCAAAGGACGCCGTGATAATCGCTTCCAAAACGTCCGTGCTCACATGGAAGCTCCAAAGAAGACAGATACTGTACCGGCTATTCCAGCTGAAACCCTTCGTATTATTCCCTTAGGAGGACAAGAAGAGGTGGGTCGCAATATGACTGTTTTTGAATACGGCAATGATATCGTTATTATCGATATGGGTGTACAGTTCCCGGAAGAGGATATGCCAGGTATCGACTATATCGTACCAAACGTTTCTTACCTCAAGGGGAAAGAAAAGAATATCCGTGGAGTTATCTTTACGCATGGTCACTTAGATCATATCGGAGCCGCACCAATTCTCTTGAAACAACTTCAGTACCCAACCATCATCGGACGTGATTTTACGCTCGCTCTTATCCAGCGCAAGGTAGAAGATGTCCAGAAGGGTGCCGCCAAGAATCTTAAGACTATCCGCGTGAAGTCTCTCGAAGATCGTATCAAACTCGGAGTATTTGAGCTCCGTTTCTTTGAGGTAGAACACTCTATCATGGATGCTATGGGCGTCGCTTTGGTTACCCCAAGTGGTTCTATTATTCACCTTGGTGACTGGATGATTAGTCACGAACCGGTTGATCCAGCCAACAGTGAAGTTTCTTATAATCACTTAGAGACCCTACCAAAGCCAACCTTTCTCATGCTTGAGAGTCTTGGCGCCCTGAAGAAAGGTCTACCACCATCAGAAACAGAAGTGCATAAGAACCTCCAAGAGCTGATTAGCAGTGCTCCTGGGCGTGTCATTATTGGTACCTTTGCTTCACAGGTACGCCGTATTGCCTACCTTATCGAATACGCTGAGCGTCGCGGTAAGCGTGTAGCGCTTGAAGGCTACAGTATGAAAATGAATATCGAAGTGGCTAAAGAACTTGGATATTTGAAGACCAAAAAAGAAACGCTGATTACTATCAATGACATTCATAAGTACCCAGACAATCAGATAGTTATTATCTGTACTGGCGCTCAGGGTGAGTCCAATGCTGCATTATCTCGCATCGTGACCGACAATCACCGTTTTGTGAAGTTGCAGAAGAACGATACAATCGTTTTCTCATCTTCAGTGATCCCAGGTAACGAGCGTACCATCCAGCGACTCAAGGACAACTTGTATCGTAAGTGTGATAACGTGATTCACTCAGACATGATGGAAATTCATGTTGGTGGTCACGGTACTATCCATGAAATCGAAGAAGTGCTCCGCCAGGCCAAGGCTACCTATGTTCTTCCAGTCTATGCTAATCACTACTTCATCAAAGAAGCTGGTAAGATAGCTGCTCGTATGGGGTACCCAGATAAGAATATCTTTATCATGGACAACGGCCATATCTTGGAGGCTCCTAAATCAGACGTACAGGCAATGCCGAAGATTATCAAGGAAAAAGCTGATACAAGCTACGTCTTTATCGACGGACTTGGAGTAGGAGATATCGGACATGTGGTGCTTCGTGATCGTCAGGTATTGGCTGAAGATGGTATGTTTGTCATTACCGTTATCATCGATGGGAAGAAGAAAGACATCGTCGGCAATATCCAGATTACGTCACGTGGCTTTATCCACGTCAAAGAAAACTTCGAACTCTTAAATGAAACCAAGCGCAAGGTGCAAAAAATTGTGAAGGACAACACTTCCAAGGAAGCTTCACTTGATTGGGAAAACCTCCGCAATCAAATCCGTGAGGTGATAGGCCAGTTCCTCTTCCAGAAGACCGAACGGCGACCAATGATTCTTCCAGTAGTGGTAGAAGTCTAAGAATAAAAACTCCCGATCTTACGAAAGGGAGTTTTTATTTTTCTTTCACAGAAAAGTTATTTTTTGCTACGTTCAAATCCCAGCGGATTTTCACTACCTGAGAACGGATAACTCCTTCGGAGACCATGCTTATCCGTCCTCAAAGCCGCGCTCAAAACAACTTTTCTGCAAATGAGTAGACAAAAAAGTAAGTTGCTCATACTAACAGTATGCTATAATAGGGCTAATTAAGGATATTCTATGCAAAAGCTTTTTTCAGGTGTGCAGCCATCAGGCAATCTTCATATCGGTAACTACCTCGGTGCAGTTAAGCAGTGGGTGGCCCTTCAAGAGCAATCAGAGAGTATTTTTTGTGTGGTAGATTTACATGCCATTACGGTACCTCAGGATCCAGAGGTGCTCCGAAAGAAGACGCTGGAGATAGCTAAGATCTACCTCGCCTCTGGTATCGACCCTGCCAAGTCCACGCTTTTTGTTCAGTCACACGTTTCTGCTCATAGCGAGCTTGCTTGGATACTCAATACTATTGCTCGTATGGGTGATTTGGATAAAATGACACAGTATAAAGATAAGTCACAGAAAGAGGGAGAGACGACCAGTATTGGCTTGTATGATTACCCGGTTTTGATGGCAGCAGACATCCTTCTCTACGACACCGAAGTCGTACCAGTGGGGGATGATCAGCTCCAGCATATTGAGTTGGCTCGGACTTTGGCCAGGCGATTCAACGAGCGTTTCGGTGAGACATTTGTAGTGCCAGAGGGAAGAATCCAGAAAGAAGGCGCACGTATCATGGGGCTCGATGATCCGACCAAGAAGATGAGCAAGTCTGCTCCGAGCGAGTACAACTACATCTCTCTTACGGATGATGAAGAGACGGTACTCCGTAAGGTAAAGAAGGCTGTGACTGATAGCGGTACTGATATCACGTATAGTGACGACCGACCTGGTCTCAAGAACCTGATCAATATCTACAGTCTTTTCGGAGATAAAACTCCTGATGAAATCGTGACCATGTACGAAGGTCAGGGGTATGGTGCATTCAAGACCGGACTAGCGAGTGTCATCAGTGGATTTCTGACACCATTCCAAGAACGCCTCGCTGCTATTTCAGATGATGAAGTAAAAGCTATTCTCGAAGCTGGTGCTGTGAAAGCTCGTGCTCAAGCAGAGGCTAAGATGAAACAAGTAAGAGAGCGAGTCGGGTTACTCTAAAAATATTTTGAAAAATAACGAGCCCCGTGTGGATTTTTCCATCACGGGGCTCTTGCTTCTTCAGATTCGACCGAAGCTTGGTCTTGCTTGGCAGTGGGCGTGCTCCAAGGCGCAGTGTAGCTGCCGCTAGCAATGAGCGAACGGAGCTCTCGGTCTGGGCCATTTGACTTGTAGCACTCGTGCCACTTGCCAGTGGAGCAGAGTGGGCAGCCGCAGTGCCAGGGGAGCCCACGCTTCACGTTGCGTTCGACTTGCTCTGCCCGGTCTAGGGTATAGAGGAGGCTTTGCATAGTCAGGATTTTCTCCACATGGCATGCGTCCTGACTAGAGCAAGGCTGTTCTTCAGGAGCGAAGAACCGTTCATGGGTAGCCGGATACCGACACTCTCCATAAAGCGAACAGGTGCGCTGACCTGTGAGTGATAAGCAGTTCATGACGAGGCTCCTTTCCAAGGAACAGAGTTGGCATTTTGAGCCACAAAAAAACCGCCCATTGGGGCGGTTTACTTCGCTTCGTT
>CAYLMF010000028.1:0-9544 GCA_964385005.1 uncultured Bdellovibrionales bacterium
CAAATATAATAACATACTCATGATCATAGATCTCAAGAGTAGTTTCTTCCAGGGCGCGCATCTCGTTTGACTTACCCTGGTTGTAGATGATACGCAGTTTATCAACCCGGATGATGGGTTCAGTATTTTGAGCAGTCTCCATATTTTTCTTCAGTACCATAATCATAGCATAATTCCGGGGAGTTTTCATGCTACTATGGAGACATGAAGGGAAAAAGTATTTTCATTATAATAGGTATCCTAGAGTGTTTTTTCTTGACGGTAGTCCTCTATTACTTCTTACACTAACTAAGATTTTTATGACCAGTATCTTATTCTTGATTTTTAGAGTGCATGATATTGTTGCTGACCAGTTTGCTCGCCATTTTCGTTTTATCAAGATCAGCCTTCTTCTTGTGGCCCACCTGAGTCTTTTTGGGTTCTTTTTCCCAGAGCTACGTAAGGATTTTGGTGAGCTGGCAGCCAATTTACTGATAGGTATTCTTTATATTAGTCCTATCTCAAAGATTGTTCGAGTGCGTTTTTTCTTTCAAATAATGAGTATTCGACGTGAGCTTGGTATTTTGATGGCTTATTTGGCGACGGTCCATGCAGTCGGTTATTTGATGGATCCAGCGTGGGCTCAGGCAGAAATTTTTCCACACTATAGCGAATGGCAGAATGGGTATCTCTTCGGTATCTTGGCCTATACACTGACCCTCCCTCTTCTTTTGACCTCTAATACTCTAGCCCAGAAATATCTCGGAGGTACTCTCTGGAAATTGGTTCATAGGGTAGTCTACGCGATGTTTATCTTTGCTGTCTTGCACCGCTTCTTCATTAATACAGGAGGGGATGGCGAAGTTGGATTTGCTTTTGTTGAAGCAGGAGTTCTGATTGGGAGTTATGGATTACTCAAGATTCTTGCTTGGAATAATTTTATAGCTCCACTCAGGGCGGTTATTGAATGGGTAGAGGGTAAGCATAGTCAGTACAAGGCTCAAAAAAGCCTTTTACGACCTGTGATATAATAGGAAACAGATTAAATAGTATTGATATAAGCGTGTATGGAAATGAATGAACAACAAGAGGGAGAAGTGAGTGAGAAAGTAGCTGAGAAAAAAATGAAATGTGTCTGGCTTAAGAAAGAGGCAGTCAGTACAGATGCTCTCCTTATTGGGCTGTCAGTTATTTTCGGAGCCCTTATTATCGCTTTGACGCTGTCATTACCGCAGATGAATAGTGGCAAAGTGGTTGATGCCAAGAAGGCAGCCGTAGTTGATGAAGAGCAAGCTGCTCCAACTGGCCCAGTTACCACGACTATAGATGATGACGCTGTTATGGGAGATAAAACAAAAGCCAAAGTAGCTATTGTGGAGTTTAGTGACCTAGAATGCCCATTCTGTAAGCGTTTTCATCAGGAAACCTATAATCAGTTGGTCAAAGAGTATGTAGAAAGTGGTAAAGCCATACTGGTAGCAAGAGATTTCCCACTTTCCTTCCATGATCCTAAAGCTACCGAAGAAGCATCAGTAGCAGAGTGTGTCCGTGATCAGAAAGATGATGCAGCTTATTTTGCTTTCACGAAAGAGATTTATGCTAATACAGCAGCTAATGGCAAGGGTCTCGCGCAAGGAAAAATGCTGGAACTCCTCAAGAAAACCGGAGTAGATACAGCCAAAGCATTGGCCTGCTCTGAACTAGAAGCTACCAAACAAGAGATTGCCAAAGATATTGCTGATGGTACAAAGGCTGGAGTGAGTGGTACCCCAAGTTTTCTTATTGGAACACTCGCTGAAGATGGTAGCGTAACAGGAGAATTGGTAGTAGGTGCTTTGCCACTAACTGGCTTTCAGGAAGTAGTGAATAAATACTTGGAATAGAGGTTTTTCTGAAAAAGAAATACAAGAAAAGCCCGCTCAAGCGGGCTTTTTGACCCAAAGTGAGATATGTATATACAAAGAAGACTCTGGCAGTGGAGAGAAGAACAGGCTAGAAGAGAAGGCTTGGAGTCTTTCAAGGTTCTTTCTAAGGCGACTCTCGAAGCGATTGTTTTGGCCTTGCCCAAGAATAAAGAGGAGCTCCTTCAAGTGAAAGGGATTAAGGAAAAAAAGTATCAAAAATACGGCAAGGCTATCTTGGCAATTATCGCTGAAGAATCTGTAGCAGAGAGTGACGAAGAAAAAACTCAGAATACTACAGCGGATGCCTCTTCTCATGACCCACTTTCAGTCAGTCAGTTTTTGGACGGTATAAATACAGAACTTTCTGGGATGGCCGCTCGTATTCAGGGCGAGGTCACTAGTGTAGACATACGAGAACGAGTGATCTATTTCACTCTCAAAGATAAGGTAGATGGCAGTACGCTTGCTTGTCTTATATTCCGTTATGCCTACCAAGTCTCGGGAGTAACAATTGCGATTGGTGATGAGATTATCGTTGAGGGAGCTCCAGAAATATACAAACCAACAGGTCGTCTGAGTTTGAAAGTGGGTACGATAGAGCAAGCAGGAGAGGGAGCTCTGAAGAAGGCCTATGATGCTCTTTTTCAAAAATTAGAGAGAGAGGGTGTGTTCGCGCTTGAGCAGAAAAAATCCCTGCCAGAATATGTTGAGCGGATTGCACTCATTACATCAGCTGACGGAGCGGCGATTGATGATTTCAAAATGAACCTGAGCAATTGTGGCTTTAAGATAGGATTCTATCCTGTTTCAGTGGAAGGAAAGAAAGCTGTTTTTGAAATTCTTAGAGCCATACAGTATTTTCGGACACGAGCGACTGAGTTTGATGTGCTGGTAATTATTCGTGGTGGAGGTAGCTTGGAAAGTTTGCAAGCATTCAATAATGAAACATTGGTACGTGAAATAGCCTCTTTCCCAACGCCGACTCTGTTGGGGGTCGGCCATGAAAAAGATGTTACTCTCTCTGCTTTGGCTTCAGACCAAATGGTTTCTACTCCAACAGCAACAGCACAAACTCTTTCGGCTCCATGGTTAGAGGCTAGGCAGAAAGTGGGATATCTTACAAAAGAGTTGCGACATATATTTGAACAACAACTTCGTCAGCAGGAACAAATATGCGAGCGCGCAGCAGTCGGACTTGCTCAATTTTTACAAGATATTCGTGGGGCAGTGCAGTCGTGTGAGCAAGATTTCTGGTATGAGGTGCAGCGTTTTGGAGATCAGTTAAGGTATCAGAATAAAGCTTTAGTAGAAGGAAAGAAACAGATCTTACAGGGATTTAACTATGTGAAAAAAAGGTATGAACAAGAGCTTTCACGAACAGGAGAAGCATTGAAGCTCTACGATCCGATGAGGGTCCTCAAGCTCGGGTACGGTCTCATCCGGAGAGGAGTAGAACTTGTTAAGGATGCTACTACTTTACATGAGGGTGATATACTGACAGTACAGCTTGCGAAAGGCAGTCTCGAGACAGAAATCAAAAAAATAATTTAACAGATGTACATGTATGCCCAAAAAAACACTGACAGACTCACTTAAAAATATTCAAGATATTATTTCTTGGTTTGAAAATCAGGAAGAAGTAGATGTCGAAAAGGGTCTTGAGAAAATCAAAGAAGGCGCTAAGTTGATTCAGGAAAGTCGAACACGTCTGCGAGAAATAGAAAATGAGTTTGAAGTAGTAAAGAGTGAATTAGAAAAAGAATAGACAACACCAATTTAGATACTATGAACCCTTCTGGTAGATACAGGAGGGTTTTTGATTTTCATTCTGTACTTCTTGCGCTATACTTGAGGAAAAGCAAAACAAATATGCATCGATACGCAGGGGATATTTCTTTGGTCTTGGGGGGCAGTGCTGGCCAAGGAATCCAAACAGTAGAAGCTATGCTCATGACTGTACTCAAAGAGGAGGGGTACCATGTTTTTGCGTCCAAAGAATATATGTCGCGTATCCGTGGCGGAAGTAATTCAACAGAGATTCGCATTACTGATACCAAAAGAAGGGCTTACGTAGAACACATTGACTTCCTCTTCGCCCTTGATAAGGATGTAGTTCCTCACCTGGCTAAACGGACAAGTAAGAAGACTCTTATTTTTGGAGAGTTGAGTAAAATTGCTTTAGATAAGGGTAATAATACCTTTGACATTCCTTTTACGCGTTTCACCAATGAGCTTGGGAATCCCATATTTACTAGTACGATTGCAGTTGGAGTAGCTCTTGGATTACTCGGAGCGTCATTTGAAGAGTTTGAACAATATCTCAAAACCCACTTCGCTCGTAAAGGAGAAGAGGTGGTAATCAAAAATATTAGTGCTGCCAAGCTTGGTTATGATCATGGTAAGCACCTTGCCTATGATGCCGGCATTGAAATTCATTTGAAGCGGGATGCAAAACTGAAAGAAGAACTTCTCATGGAAGGTATTGATGCTCTGGGGCTTGGAGTCTTGGCAGCGGGTTGTAACTATATTTCTTCTTACCCGATGTCTCCAGGAACTGGGTTACTCACATTTCTTGCAAAGCATCAGCGAGAATTCGGAGTAGTAGTAGATCAGGCAGAAGATGAAATAGCTGCGATTAATCAGGGTCTTGGGGCTTGGTATGCGGGCGCTCGGGCTGTAGTAACTACTTCTGGGGGCGGATTTGCTCTTATGACGGAAGGAGTGAGTTTGGCTGGTATTATCGAAACCCCGATAGTCATTCATATTGGCCAGAGACCAGGACCAGCTACTGGACTACCGACAAGAACAGAGCAGGCAGATCTCAATCTCGCCCTTTATGCTGGGCATGGAGAATTTCCAAGAGTTATTTTTGCACCAGGTACGTTGGAAGAACTTTTTAGTTCAGCACAAAAAGCATTCGCATTGGCTGATGAATTTCAAATCCCCGCTTTTATTTTGACTGATCAATATTTGCTTGACTCGACAAGTACTGTGGTGGAAAAAGATTTGGTGATAGAAAAAATTGAGAACTTTGTTATTGAAACACAATCAGACTACAAACGTTATCGGTATAGTGAGAGTGGGATCTCTCCACGAGGTATTCCCGGTTTTGGTCAGGGGCTAGTAGCAGTAGATAGTGATGAACATGATGAGGAAGCACGTATTACTGAAAGTCATGTGGTGCGAAAGCAAATGCAAGATAAAAGGCTTAAAAAAGCCGTAGAAATAAAAAATAGGGCTCTTTTACCGACTGTGATAGGAGATATCAAAAAAGCAGAAACATTGGTAATTACATGGGGATCAAACAGGGGAGTGCTTGAAGAATCTCTTGATCGAGCAGCGGATGAAAAAATAGCAGGACTTCATTTTGCTCAGGTGTATCCTTTGCCCAAAGATGCGAAGAAGCTTTTGACGAAGAAAAAAATAGTGGTTCTGGAGAATAACGTAGAAGGACAGTTTGCAGATCTTTTACGTTTGGAGTATGACGTGAAAATAAATGAAAAAATTCTTCAATATGATGGAGCGCCTTTTGCAGTAGAAGATGTACTAGCGAAAATTAAATCTCTGTAGAAAATATATGGCTGTTGATAAAAAACAATATGATCTGCCAGGTCATACGGATATCGCCTGGTGCCCAGGATGTGGCAATTTTCCTATTCTCAACATTGTCAAAATGGCTTTAGCAGAGCTTAATTTGCCACCAGAAGAAGTGGTTCTCTGTTCCGGTATTGGACAAGCAGCTAAGGCGCCTCAGTACATGCGAGTGAATTATTTTAATGGTCTTCATGGTCGAGCCCTACCAGTAGCTACCGCTATTAAACTTACTAATCCGCTCATGACAGTAATTTCAGAGTCTGGTGATGGAGATACTTATGGTGAAGGAGGCAATCATTTTTTGCATACGATTCGTCGTAATCCGAATATTACCAACATTGTGCATGACAACATGGTCTATGGGTTGACCAAGGGCCAAGCATCACCGACATCACAAGAAGGGATGGTAACTCCAATTCAAACAGAAGGTGTACTCCTCGAACCATTTAACCCTCTTGCGACCGCTCTGACTTTGGGAGCAACTTTCGTAGGCAGAGTTTTTTCCGGAGATATTCTTCAGGCTAAGGAAATTGTGAAGCAAGCCATCCTCCATAAAGGCTATGCTTTGGTGGACGTTTTTCAGCCTTGCGTGGTCTATAATAAGCAGAATACCTATCAGTGGTTTAAAGAAAATACCTATTATCTCGATGAAAACTATGATACCAAAGACAAGAAAATGGCTCTAGAGAAGGCTTTTGATACAGAGAGAATGGCTTTGGGAGTGATTTATCAAGAAGATGGAAAACCGGACTATGGAACGAAATTAGGTATCTCTGAACAACCACTTTTTCAGCATCAAAGAGATGATCAGATCCTCAAAAAATTGATACAATCTTATCGATAAAAAGCAAGGGTTTTTTTTGAATATTTATCCACAGAGTCCCCTTTATCAAAAAGGGGACTTTTTTTCTATTAAGCCAAAAATGACCTTTTGGAATAGTCTATTTTGTAGTAAAATAAATAGTGAAAACCCAAACAAAATTGGTCGTTATTTCTATGCCAAAAGTGCCGAAAATAAAATCAACATATTTCCTGATAGGAGTCATTTTTTTGCTTGTCGCAAACTACCATTCTTTCAGTAAGTCATTTTCTGAAACAACCCGAGTAGAAACAACTGATGAAATGGTAGCAAGGGTTTTATTTAGGAATGGAATTCAGGTTACTTCGTTGCCAGGTGTTTACAATGTCAAAGATGTTTCGAAGATTGATATTTCTCTCAATCAGGAAATGCGTGAGAAAGTGAAGGTTTATGATCAGATCCTTTACTACAAGACGGAGAGTCTCATTGTTCTTTACCGACCAAGTGATAAGAGTGTTGTTGCCGTTACTACCTTGGTGAAATAAAAAAATGTACAGGCAGTTTTCTAAGACAAAAAAATACAGCACCCTCCTGCTTCTACTTTTTGCAGTGACCTTTACGACTGCTCAGGGTGCAGTGGAGACTAATTTCAAGCCATCATTGCCTGATATAGCCTGGTGTTCAGTATCGCGAATTTTTGGAAACAATTGTGCTGAGGAGTTGCAACCAAAGTTTTTGGTGGAGGAGAAAAATATTGATTCAACCAATGATCTTTCCTGTATTGTGGAAGGAGTGCCGATCAGTGAGAGAAGATGTGACTATGCTTGGGTTGATAATATTCAGTATGAAAATCTAACTTTGGCGTTAGCGAGTGCTGAATCTGATTGGGATAATGTTGTCATCAGAGATGGTAAAGATGGCAAAGACGGTGCTGATGGAGTGCCCGGTATCGCGGGATTAGATGGTAAAGACGGTGTTGATGGAGTAGCTGGTCAAGATGGTAAAGACGGGGTAATTGGTGCTGATGGTGAAGATGGCGCCGATGGAGCAGACGGTCTAGCTGGTCAAGATGGCAGTGTTGCTTCGGTGACTGTTCAGAATGGTGGTCTGGAAGCGAACCTCTCAGTTAGTGGGGATCTGACTATTGGTCTTATTACGACTTGTGCTACTAACGAAATTTTGAAATGGAATGGAGCACTTTGGACGTGTGCATCTGATAGCGGGGTAGGCTCTGGAATAACAGATCTCAATGGTCTTTCGGCAGCCTCACAAACTTTTAGTACTGGTACGGCGGGTACAGATTTTAATATTTCTTCATCAGGAGCTGTTCATACATTTAATATTCCGACAGCTTCAGGTACAAACAGGGGATTGCTAGCATCAGCTGATTGGACTGTTTTTAATTCTAAGCAATCAGCTCTTGGTTTTACTCCACTCAATCCAGCCAATAACCTCTCCGAAGTTGTCAGTGCGAGTACAGCGCGAGGTAATCTTGGTCTGGGCACTTTAGCCACGCTCTCGACGATTAACAATAGTAACTGGTCCGGTACGCAACTCTCAGTCACAAACGGTGGTACCGGAGCAACCTCATTGACTTCCAATGGGGTAGTAATTGGTAACGGCAGTTCAACTGTTCAAGTTACTTCGGCAGGTACCAACGGCCAAATCTTCTTAGGCTCTACTGGAGTCGCTCCTGCTTTCGCTACTCTTTCCTCTGATGCCACCATTACCAATGCTGGTGTCTTAACCATCTCAGCTAACGCAGTGGCTCTTACCACTGATACCACTGGTAACTACGTCGCTACTATCACTGCTGGCTCTGGTATCTCTGGTTCATCTTCTGGAGAAGGAGGAACACCAACTATCGCTCTTGGAGCCCTGACCGCTAACTGGGATCAGACCGGTGCTTTCGACATTGTATTAAATAACGCATCAAGTGAAATCCAACTCCTTGAATCAGCGGGAGCTACTTTTTATGGAACTTTAGATGTTGGAGATTTAGGAGCCAATAGAACGTACACTTTCCCAGATGCCTCTGGTACCGTCCTTCTCTCAGGAGGCACTCTCTTCACCGCAGCTGGAACCAGTGGTTCTAACCAAACCATTAGTGGGGGAGACACCCTCACTATCGCCGCTGGCACGGGTATCACTACCACTGGAGGAGCGACTGACACTATCACTATCGCTTCCACTTTAGGCACTGACATTGACCTCGCCTCAGCTGAAGTCACCGGTACTCTCCCAGTAGGAAACGGAGGAACCGGAGCCACTACCTTTACCTCTAATGGAGTCCTCTATGGTAATGGAACGAGCGCTATCCAAGTCACCTCAGCCGGAACTAATGGACAAATCTTCTTAGGAGTCACCGCTGGAGCTCCTGCCTTTGCCACTCTTTCCTCTGATGCCACCATTACCAATGCAGGAGTCCTCACTATCTCAGCTGATGCAGTGGCTCTCACCACTGACACTACTGGTAACTATGTAGCGACCATCACTGCTGGCTCTGGTATCTCTGGCTCATCAAGTAGTGAAGGAGGAACTCCAACGATTGCTATTGATCTTCTTGATTCTGATGATTCAACGGGTCTCACTACTTCTAACTCTGGATTAGAATTCCAAGGAGCTGGTTCTAATGAACTCACTCTTCTCCAAGGTTGTGCTGATACTGAAACCTTAGCTTGGGACAACACCACCAATGAATGGGAGTGTGCTCTTGGCAGTTCTTCTTTCACCGTAGCCGGAACCAGTGGTTCTAACCAAACCATTAGTGGGGGAGACACCCTCACTATCGCCGCTGGCACGGGTATCACTACCACTGGAGGAGCGACTGACACTATCACTATCGCAGCTACTCTTGGTACCAGTGTAGACCTCACCACAGAAGTCACTGGAACATTACCAGTAGGAAACGGTGGTACCGGTGCTACCTCACTAACTGACCTCATCACTCTTGGTACCCACACTACTGGTAACTACGTCACCAACGTAAACACCTCAGTACTAACAGGACTCACTGGAGGAGGTGCTGGATCAGAAGGAGCTTCTCTTTCTGTCGCTCTTGATTACTCGCAAGCTCTCTCTGGAGATGTCTCTCTAGCAGCTGAAGCCGGAGTCTTTGGTCAATCAGGCTTTGTCTTTGAAGGATCTACAGCCAACACCATTGAAACCTTCCTGGTAATCACCAACCCAACTGCCTCTGACAAAACTATTACCTTCCCAGATGCCTCTGGTACCGTCCTTCTCTCAGGAGGCACTCTCTTCACCGCAG
>CAYLMF010000029.1:0-8485 GCA_964385005.1 uncultured Bdellovibrionales bacterium
GTTGCTAAAAACTCAAAAAAATGGGATAATATGAATTGTCCCATTTTTAGTATATATGATAGAAAATCAATCCAAACAATCATTTGCCAGTATCAAGCGTACAACAAGCTGGTATTTCAAAATTACCCGTAAATACAGGGGTCTTTTTTTGGCTTTACTTTTAGTATACGGTATAGGCGTGGTGCTTTCTGAAGTGATCACTATTTTGATTTACAAAAAAATTATTGATCAAGTGACAGCGCTTGGTGTAAGTGATGTGTATGCTGTCTGGCACTCATTTTCCCTTCTCCTGTTGGTATCTGCTATCTTTTTCATTCTTTTTCGTTTTGGTGAACGCTTACTTCGTATCTATGAGGTAGAGTCATATGGACTCCTCACGAGTTTTATTTTTGAAGAATTTGAGCGACATTCTTACGATTTCTATGCCAATCGCATGACGGGAAGTTTGACGGCCCAGGCAAGTCGTTTTATAGGTGCCTTCAATAGTATTGTAGACTCGTTTATTTTTACTCTTTGGTGGGGGTTTATTCAGTTAATAGCAATTATAGTAACTGTGTTTTTCTTCTCAAAAATTTTTGGTTTTGCTATATTAGCCTTCATGCTTATCCTTGTGCCAATTGCCTTTCCTTTGGTGAAGAGACGCATGTATTTTGATTCTATCGAAGCAGAAGCTGGAAGTAAGACAAAGGGTCGGCTGGCCGATGTTCTTTCAAATATCTTTACCGTTAAATTTTTTGCATCATACGACTCAGAAAAAAAGTACTTTGGTGAATTTGTTTCCAATGAGTTAGTTGCTCAGCACAGTGCTTTTCGTGCATGGAATACGCTTTCGCTCGTTCAAAGTGGTCTGATTATAACTTTTCGGTTTACTCTTTTTGGGATAAGTTTATGGCTTTGGCAAAAGGGGTACATTACTGCCGGGACCATTGTCTTGATTTATAGTTTTTCAGCCAGTATTTTTTCCATCGTATGGTCTATGACAAGAGGTGTTTCAGGTACACTAACTGCATATTCAAATGCTGGGGAAATGGTAGATATCTTAGAATCACAGCCAGAAGTTACGGATGAGGCAAATGCAAAAGTGCTTGAAATAGGAGAGGGAAAGATTGTCTTTGAAAAGCTCTCATTTCAGTATTCTGGAGGAAAAGATGTCTTTAGGGATTTAGATATACAAATTCAGTCAGGAGAAAAAGTAGGGCTTGTAGGTCCAAGTGGTGGAGGTAAGTCTACTATTACCAAACTCCTGCTTCGTTTTATGGATCCTACTTCCGGAAAGATTTATATTGATAACCAAGATATTAGATTGGTCACTCAGGATAGTCTTCGCCGAGCGATTGGCTATGTCCCACAAGAGCCACTCTTGTTTCACCGTACCCTCAGGGAAAATATTGCATACGGAAAACTTGATGCTACCGACGAAGAAGTGATAGAAGCTGCCAAAAAAGCGCATGCCCATGAATTTATTGAAACACTCGAGCAGGGCTACGACACTATGGTCGGAGAGCGAGGAGTGAAACTTTCTGGTGGTCAGCGTCAGCGTGTGGCTATTGCAAGGGCTATCCTCAAAAATGCTCCGATACTTGTCCTTGATGAAGCTACGAGTGCTTTGGATAGTATTAGTGAACTTGCTATCCGAGATGCCGTGGATAAATTGATTGAAGAAAAAACCGCTATTATTATTGCTCATCGATTGAGTACCGTTGAGAAGATGGACAGGATTATCGTTCTTGGAAAAGGTGGAAAAATTAGCGAGCAGGGCACTCATCAGGAGCTTGTCTCAAAAGGCGGCCTGTATAGTGAACTTTGGTCTCATCAAACGGGAGGATTTTTGCCAGATGATGAAGATAGGGCTGAAGAAGGGGTAAAAACCCTTGAAGCCTAGATAAAAAGCTTAAAATAAGCTACAATAGGGTATCTTAGCTTGCTTGCAATTTGTTTTTTCTATGTCATATATTGAACGCGTCATTCATGTCTTCCAAAAAAGCCTTATAGAGCGCTTTTTTAGTAATTTGTCACAGGATATTGGTATCGACCTTGGAACAGCCAACACTTTGGTCTATGTAAAGGGCCGCGGCATTGTCATCAATGAGCCATCAGTAGTGGCGGTCAATCAGCGTACCGGTCAGATCCTCGCTATTGGCAAAGAAGCCAAAAAAATGGTTGGTAAAACTCCAAGTCATATCGTAGCCACAAGGCCGCTTGTAGATGGGGTGATCAGCGACTTCGAGATTACTCAGCAGATGCTTCGTTACTTTATCAATAAGGTACAGCAGGAGAGTTTGTCGTTTATTCGTCGCCCTCGGGTACTTATCGGTATTCCGTCTGGAGTAACAGAAGTAGAGAAACGTGCAGTGATTGAAGCGGCTTTGGCAGCTGGTGCTCGCCAGGCTTTTCTTATCGATGAACCTATGGCAGCAGCTATTGGAGCGCGTCTTCCAGTTATCGATGCTACGGGAAATATGGTAGTAGATATTGGAGGAGGTACGACTGAAATCGCAGTTATCTCTCTTGGTGGCGTAGTGCTTTCGCGCAGCCTTCGTATTGCTGGTGATGAAATGAATGAAGATATTGTCCGCTACTGCCGAGATGAGTTTAATATCCTCATTGGTGAACGTACCGCTGAAGAAGTAAAAATTGCTATTGGGAGCGCGTTTCCCCAAAAAGACAAGCTTACCTATCCGCTTCGTGGTAGAGACCTGGTATCGGGCCTACCAAAAGAAGTGATTGCAACCGATGAGCATATCCGCGAAGCACTTTCTCGCTCTATTCGTGTAATTGTCAATTCCATTAAAACTATTATCGAAGAGACACCTCCAGAGCTTATCTCAGATGTCATGCATCGAGGAATTATCCTGGCTGGTGGAGGTAGTCTTATCCGTGGGCTCGATAGGTTGATTGCTAATCAGACAGGTATGCCAGTGCGTCTTATGGAAGATCCTTTGACGGCGGTGGTTCGTGGTACTGGTATAGTGCTTGATGATATGGAGCATCTCAAGGAAGTCCTCATAGAAGAAGAGACGGGCCGACCATTAGGCTCATAAGGAATAAATACAGAGAGTATGGCTATTCGCAAAACCTTTCTACAATCCAAGTTGATAGTAGCGGTACTGTGTATGGCAATTTTTTCTTTTTTGGTGTACTTTCAGCCACGTTTTTTGGAAACCCCCGTGCAGTTTATTGGGAGTAGTATCTTGTGGCCAATTCAGAATTTTTTTTCACCAGTTGCCTTTGAGATCCAAGATGCGCGTTCTTTTTTGTCGAGTATTGGTGACTACAAGCGAGCCAACGAAGAACTTGAGAAGGAAAGAATGAGGCTACTTGCCGAAAATGCTCGCCTAACAGACGTTACTCGTGACAACGATGAACTTCGTCGAGAACTAGGGTTACTACCAAGGGATAAGTATAACTTCAAGGCAGCTACGGTTATTGGTAGAGATGTTTCTGGTCTTGGTAACTGGCTCCAAATTGACCAAGGAAAAAGTGTAGGAATCGAAAGTGGCATGGCAGTAGTGGTAGAAGCAGGAGTGCTCGTGGGGACTGTCGAGGAAGTAGAATTACTCAGTGCACGTGTGAAACTTTTGTCTAATGCAGAAAGTATTATCAATGCTGTGACGCTTGATACAAATGCTGAGGGAGTTGTCCGTGGTGAGCACGGCCTTGGCGTAGTCTATGATATGGTGCAACAGTCAGAAAATCTCAAAAATGGTGATACAGTAGTCACTTCTGGATTGGGACAAAAAACTCCCAAAGGACTTTTGGTAGGAACGCTACAAGATGTGCGCCTGACAGATGATAAACTTTTTCAGAGGGCTACCATTAGTTCGCCGGTGCGCTTTGATCACTTACGGTATGTATTTGTGGTTACTCAAGAAAAAGAGACTGATATATGAAAATAGCTTTTTATTACGGCATTCTTTTCTTATTTCTTCTTGTTTTGCAGTTTTCCTTTTTAAATATCCTTTTTTCATTTATAAGTATTCCTTTGGTGCTACTGATAGCAGGAGTTATCTGGACACTACGACTCGGATTTCATCAGGCTCTTTGGCTTTTGATACCACTTCTATTTTTCCATGATTTACTTGGACCAGGGAAGTTGGAGATTTTTTCTGTGCTGGTGATTTTTTTTGTGTATGTAGTGAGCTTTCTTTCAAGGAGAGTGCTTTTAGAAAGTGTGTTTCTCTCTACGATGGTGTATAGTTTCTTTATTTATCTCAGTATTATTTTGTATACGTTTGGCTTAGGTTGGTATCGTGGAGATATGTGGGGGTATGCAGCTGTTATCCTCAGTCAAAGTTTCGGACTCCTTTTAGTAATTATAGGAAGCTTTTGGTTTATCAGGGGTGTCATCTTACGCTTTCAGAAAAAGATTGATCAGCTGCGTTCTGATAGCGCACTTATGATACGCTAATGCTATGAGTATATTTGGACCAAAATATCGAGTATCAAGATTTGTAGATCACGAGATAGATGATGCTGTTTTGACAGTGACTGAGCCCGATACTGCCAAGATAGAGCGGCCATTGAGACGTAATATTTTCCCATTGTATTGGATTGTGGCTGTTTTGATGCTGATTCTTTTGGGTGGAAAGGTATTTTCGCTCACAGTACTTGAAGGCGCTAAGTATCAAGAGGCATCCACAAGAAACAGTTTGAGGGCTTTAGTGATACCAGCCCCTCGAGGGACTATCTTTGATCGTTTTGGAAAGCCTCTTGTCTATAATGTACCAAGTATTGATTTGGTGGCGACTGCCTCAGACCTTCCTACAAGTGAAGAAGAACGAACCGCCCTCAAGGAGCGACTTATGGGCTTTGGTATTGAGAGAAGTTTCTTGGATCAGACCTTTGATTCGCTTCCGCCTAAGTCTATTCAGGCGGTACCTATCAAGGAGCAGTTGACCCAAGAGGAGGCTTTGCGTTTTTTGGGTCAGCGTGAGGGTTTTCCTGGTATCAATCTCTACAAGACTACACATCGTGAGTATATAGACAGTACTATCTTTGCTCATCTTATGGGTTATGAAGGTAAGATAAAACCAGAAGAATTGAAGGATAACCCAGACTATCTACTCACAGACTCAATTGGTAAGCAGGGGATTGAAAAAAGCTATGAGAAAGCTTTACGTGGTCAGCATGGATACCAGCAAGCGGAAGTGGATTCTCTTGGCCGAGTGACACGAGAGCTTGGCGTTATCAATCCCGTAGCGGGCAATGACTTGATTCTCAATATCGATATGGATTTGCAGAAGAAGATTTATGACAGTCTTGTAGTCAATCTTGAAAAAAATAGTCTCAAGAAGGCAGCCGCAGTCGCTATTGATCCTCGCAATGGTGCTGTGCGTGCGGTAGTGAGTCTTCCAAGTTTTGATAACAATCTTTTTGCTAAGGGTATTACTCAAGATGAATACAGCACTCTGTCCAACGACGAAGCACGACCGCTTTTCAATCGAGCCTTGACCGGCGAATATCCACCAGGCTCTACCATTAAGCCAGTAGTGGCCGCTGCCGCTCTCAGTGAAGGTATTATCGACGAGAATCAAGAAATTGAGAGTCGAGGAGGTATTCAGGTAGGAAGTTTTTTCTTTGGGGACTGGAAGGCTCATGGTTTTACTGATATACGACGTGCGATTGCAGTTTCTAGCGATGTCTATTTTTATTCGGTAGGCGGTGGCTATGGTGGCATTAATGGTCTTGGGATTGAGCGCATGAAAAAGTACGAGAACCTTTTTGGGTACGGTGAGTATACTGGTATAGATTTTCCAAGTGAGGGGAATGGTTTTGTCCCTACACCAGAATGGAAAAAGGAACGAATTGGTGAACGCTGGTATATCGGCGATGACTACAACTCCTCTATAGGCCAGGGATATATCACAGCTACTCCACTCCAGGTCGTTAATTCTATCGCTACTATTGCCAATGGAGGGACTTTGTATGAGCCGCGAATAGGCAGTCAGATAAAGTCACAAGATGGCAGGGTGACCTCTGTAGAGAATAAGATTGTACGGCAGGGATTTATCAAGCCCGAAATCATCAAAATTGTACAGGAGGGCATGCGTGAGACGGTAACAGAAGGCACGGCTCAACCCCTAAAGGACCTACCAGTGGAGGTAGCAGGTAAGACGGGAACAGCACAGTTTGGCGGTGACAACAAAACACATGGTTGGTTTGTTTCGTATGCACCATATAGTAGTCCAGAGCTCGCCTTGATTATTTTGATTGAAGGTCAGGGCACTGAAGAAACATACAATGCTGTGCCAGTCACCAAGGAAGTGTATCAGTGGTACTTCACTCGTGAAGGTGAGCAGTAGAGGCTTATTCTGGCTGTCATTTTTGAGAGTTGACAGTTAGGGTAACTTTGTATAGTATTGAGTACATCTAAAGTCAATCTTCTCTCCATTTGGAAAGAAGTTTTCTTTTTAAGAGTAATTGAATTTATAAAGTAATGAGTAAAATATTTACCAAAGAAGGTCAGAAAAAATTGATAGAAGAACTCGAGGATCGTAAAGGGCGCATACGTCAGGAAATTGCTCAGTCTATCAAAGAGGCCAAAGAACAAGGTGATCTTTCAGAAAATGCTGAATACAGCGAGGCAAAGCGCAACCAAAATGAAAATGAAAGTCGTATTGGCGAAATCGAAGCATTGCTCAAAGATTCAGTAGTGGCTACGAAACATCGCAAGAGCGACTACGTAGAGATTGGTTCTGAGTTGACCGTGAAGATTGGCAGCAAAGAAATGACCTTCTATATCGTCGGTTCAAATGAAGTTGATCCAGCACAAGGAAAGATTTCTCATGAGTCCCCATTGGGATCAGCCTTTATGGGAAAGAAGAAGGGAGACAAGATAGAAATTCAGGCTCCAGCTGGCAAGATTAAGTACGAGATTGTCTCTGTTGCTTAAGCAAGAGATGTATTGAATGAAGAGGTACCGGGTCATGCGACCCGGTTTTGCTTTTTTGCAATAAAGTGGCTATAATAGGCACATTGCTTATGATACAAGACCTTAGGGAAGATATTATTGAAACCAAAAAACAAAAGTTCCAGTTATTGGAGCAGTCTTTTGGGGTGGTTTATCCTGAAAAAAATGGGAGAACGCATACAAACAAAGAGGCTTTAGATCAATTTGATTCTTTTGTAAAAGAGGAAAAAGTAGTAACGCTTGTTGGAAGGGTGCGTTCATTTCGAGTTATGGGGAAGATTGGCTTTGCTCACATAGAAGATGGTGAGGCAAAGATTCAGATTTTTCTAAATCTGCAAGTACTCGGTGATGAAAAATTTAAGCTCTTTGTAGATACGATTGAAACGGGTGATTTTGTAGAGGCAACCGGTAAGCTGTTTTTGACCAAAAAAGAAGAAAAGACTTTAGAGATATCAGATTGGAAAATCTTGAGTAAGTCTATGCGTCCAATTCCGACAGAGTTTTATGGACTGAAGGATGAAGAGGAATTGCTCCGTCGCCGTTATCTAGATTTGATGGTCAATCCAGAGACTCGAGAAATGTTTCGTAAGAAAAATATTTTTTGGCAAACCGTACGTAATGTTTTGGTAGAAGAGGATTTCCTTGAAGTACAAACACCAGTACTTGAGCATGTGCCGGGCGGTGCTGATGCAGAACCCTTTATCACACATCATAATGCGCTTGATCATGATTTCTATCTTCGTATTTCATTAGAGCTTCACTTGAAGCGTCTCTTGGTAGGGGGGTATGAAAAGGTTTTTGAGATTGGAAGACTTTTCCGTAATGAGGGCATTGATCGCGAACACCTCCAGGAATATGATGACGTTGAATTTTATTGGGCTTACGCTGACTTGGATCAGGGGATTGCTCTGACTAAGAAAATGATTCAGCAAATAGTCTTCAATGTCACTGGTGGGTATGAAACTGAATTTGAAGGTCAGACAATCAATTGGGCTGGAGATTATCCAACGGTTGATTTCTTTACTGAATTTGAAAAAGAAACTGGTATCAACCTTTCTCACGAAGTGTCAGTCAGTGAACTAAAAAAGAAAGCTGATGAACTCGGGATTAAGTATGAAGAATCTTATGGTAAAGGTCGTATGATCGATACCATCTACAAGAAGACAGTGCGTCAGCGCTTGATTCAGCCATGTATCCTTGTGGGACATCCAATAGAAGTCAGTCCGCTAGCTAAGCTCGATCCAGGGAATCCAAAACGAGTACTTCGTGCACAATTGATTGCGGTAAAAAGCGAACTTACAAATTCTTTTGCTGAGCTCAATGATCCAGTAGATCAGCGTAGACGTTTTGAAGATCAGATGAAGCTTCGTGAAGAAGGCGATAATGAGGCTCAAATGATTGATGAAGATTTCCTTCAGGCTTTGGAGTATGGTATGCCACCAGCTTTTGGTTTCGGTATGAGCGAACGTCTCTTTGCTATTCTTATGAATCGTTCTATACGTGAAACGGTTATCTTTCCGCCTATGAAAAGTAAAGCGTAAGGATAATTAGCTCAGCTGGTTAGAGCGCTGCATT
>CAYLMF010000030.1:0-8334 GCA_964385005.1 uncultured Bdellovibrionales bacterium
GAACTCAAAAGTCTTGCTAAAAAGAGTACCGAAATTCTCCTCGCTACCGACCCTGACCGCGAAGGTGAGGCTATCGCTTGGCATGTCGCCGAGACCTGCAATCTCAAAAAACCAAAGCGTGTTCTTTTTTATGAAATTACACCCGCAGCAGTCAAAGAAGCTGTGGCTCATCCACGCGAACTCGATGTCAATCTCCGTAAAGCTCAAGAAGCCAGACGCGTCCTTGATCGTCTCGTAGGGTATGATCTTTCTGGTCTTATCTGGAAGAAGGTTCGCTACGGTCTTTCTGCTGGACGTGTCCAGTCTCCTGCGCTCCATATCCTCGTAGAACGAGAAAAAGAAATTCGTGCTTTTACTCCAGAGAAATACTGGGTGCTTCGCGCCACACTCGAAACCGCACACAAGGACACTCTCGAGCTCAGTGCCAACGAAGAACCTCGTGATGAAGCCCGGGTCAAAGATATTCTGACACGTGGTCAAAAAGGAACTTGGAGCATCACTGATATCAAAGCCTCGGAAGTGAGTAAACGTCCAAAGGCTCCTTTTACCACTTCTACTCTTCAGCAAGCAGCGAGTTCGCGTCTTGGATTTTCGCCAAGCCGTACTATGCGTATCGCACAAAAACTCTACGAAAAAGGCTTTATCACCTATATGCGTACCGATAGCACTACCCTCAGTAAGGAGGCAGTGGCTACTATCCACCAAACTATTGTGACTGAATTTGGCAAAGAGTTTGTCATGCCAAGAGAGTTCAAAACAAAGAGTAAAAATGCTCAAGAAGCTCACGAAGCTATCCGCCCCACAGATGCAGGCAAAAAAACAGCCGGTGTAACTGAAGAGGAAAAACGTCTCTACCAACTTATTCGCATCCGCACTGTAGCCTCACAAATGGCTGATGCCAAAGTACTTCGTACAAAAATTATCGCTAATATTGGAGAGGTCGACTTTCCAGACTTTAGTGTTACTGGTTCTCATCTTCTTTTCTTGGGCTGGCTTGCCCTCGATACCCACGCGAGAAGTGAAGACATAGAACTTCCCAAACTTACAGCTGGTGAAGCACTCGAGCTTAAAGAACTTGTCTCCGACGCCAAAGAAACACTTCCACCGAATCGCTACTCAGAGGCAGGACTCGTAAAAGAACTCGAGAAACGTGGTATCGGACGACCGAGCACCTACGCCTCTATTATCAAGACTATTGTCGATCGTGGGTATGTCGTGAAAGACGGCAAAGCCCTACAGCCTACTGAAACAGGCGAGGTGGTAGATGACTTTCTCTCACTCCACTTCCAAGACTTTGTTTCTGATACCTTTACAGCCGACATGGAAAACAAGCTCGATGAAATTGCTGAGGGCACCCGTGACTATACCAAAACCCTCAAAGACTTCTATACCCCTTTTACGAAAGAAGTGAAGGCTAAGGACAAACTCGATAAAATGACCAACATGGGTGATGCTCCCGAAGATATTCTGTGTCCGATCTGCCAAGGCAAGATGATAGTCAAACTCGCTCGCTCTGGTAAGTTCCTCTCCTGTGCAAAGTTTCCAGAATGTACTGGAGCTCGTACTATCGACGGTGAAGAACTCGAGGGTCCCAAAGAAATTGGGGAAGCATGTCCTGACTGTAAAGATGGCAAACTTGTAGAGCGAGATGGGCGCTATGGACGTTTTGTCTCCTGTAATAATTACCCGAAGTGTAAGTACATCAAGCGCGATGCCAGCACTCAGCCCACCACGGGAGTGAAGTGCCCAATGTGTAAAGATGGTGAGATGTCAGAGCGTCGTGGACGTTTTGGAGTCTTTTATAGCTGCACCAACTACCCCGGCTGTAAAAATGCTATCAAGAGCAAGCCGACTGGCAATATCTGCGACTACAAGCGAGAGGATAAAGAAAATAAACCTTGTGGAGCCCTTATGATGGAAGGTACCAAAACCATTCCAGAACGATGCTCAGACAAGACTTGCCCGAATCACAACCCTCATAAACTTGAACCCAAGAAATAAAGAATAAAAACCCTCGCTTCAAGCGAGGGTTTTTATTATTCTAATGCTCCAAAAAGGTAAGCATCCACATGACTACTACTCCGAGTATGACTGCTGTGATTTGGTATACCGAATGCTTCACTGCTTTTGTTTTGTGTAATTCAGGTATCAGATCAGCTACTGCAATATAAATGAATCCTCCAGCAGCGATAGGTACAAAGTACAGACTGAGTGACTCTGCAAATTCTCCTAACACAAAGAATACTCCAGCACCCAAAACAGCTGTAAGCGCTGAAAAAAAGTTAAGCCAGAGTGCTTTTGTTTTGGTATATCCAGAATGAATAAGCACAGCGAAGTCTCCAATCTCTTGAGGAATCTCATGCAGTATCACCGCTAGTGTCGTAGCAATACCTACTGGCACACTCACCGTAAAGCTAGCTGCAATAATAATACCGTCAAGGAAATTATGCACTCCATCTGAAAAAAGTATCAGTTTTCCTACCGGGTGAATATGCATCTCTTCGTCCGTATCCTCTCCATGATGATGCCAATGTAAAAATTTTTCTAATACAAAAAAGAAGAGTATTCCTACAATAATCAGGATGCTTGTGGCAGCACCCAGAGATTCCTCTAGCGCCTCTGGTATAAGATGAATAAATGAATCTCCCAAAAGTGCCCCTACTGCTAGGCTAATAAATACGTATATATATTTCCTCAAAATATCTTCTCTCGATGAAAGAAAGATCACTCCAAGTAAAGAGATGAGACTGACCGCTACGACACTTCCAATAGTATACAAATAAATAGTGAGCATATTTTTTAATTACACATTTTACAAAGACCAAAAAACTCTATGGAGTGTTTTTCTACGATGACCCCTTCTCTCGCCAATGCTTGTTCTGTTTTTTCTATGACTGCTTCTGGAAAAACAACGTCCATCACATAGTTACAGCCTGTACAGACGAAATGGTGGTGGTGACCATGACTCGCCAGTTCATACGAAATTTTTCTAGTCGCTATCTGCACCGAACGAAGCACTTCTTCTGAAACCAGCAATTCCACTTCTCTATAGAGAGTTGTCTTATTGATTTCATATCCTTTTTTTCTAAAAGTCTCTAAAATATCTGGGATAGCTAATGGTCGTCTACTCTCACCAAGAACTTCAAAAAGAAGCAGTCTCGTCTTAGTCTTACGAAGCCCTCTCTCTTCACAAATTTTTTCTGCGTGTGTTTTTATCATATTTTCAATATAGAGCAACTCAGTTGCGTTTGTCAATATATGCCATTTTTATGCTTTAGATAAGCTACAGATTAGTCTCTATATTTTTTGTTTATTTTGTAAAGTTCCCGTTTAATGACACATGCTATACTGAGGATACACTTATGAAAACCCCTACTCTAGAAGACATTTTTAAAGCCGCTCCTACCCCCTTTTCAAGCGAAGATCAGAAATTTCTTACGGCTGTTTTTCGTTTTGCAGATAAAGCTCATACCGGCCAACTCCGTAAATCTGGCGAACCATATATCATCCATTCACTTCACGTCGCCAAGATTCTTTCAGAGATTGGTATGGATGAAAAAACCATCGCCGCTGGTTTGCTTCATGATGTGCCAGAAGATACGGCTATCACTCTTGAAGAAGTACGTACTACTTTTGGAGATGAAGTAGCTTATCTTGTCGACGGTGTGACCAAGCTTGGTAAGATTAAGCTCCGGGGCTCCAAAGAAGAGTTCTTTCTTGAAAATCTCCGTAAGATGTTTCTGGCCATGGCTCAAGATATCCGCGTAGTGATTATCAAACTAGCGGACCGTCTTCATAACATGCGCACCCTCGAACACCTCCCACTCGATAAACAACAACGCATAGCGAGAGAAACGATGGATATTTTTGCTCCTATTGCCAATAGACTTGGTATTGGAGAAATCAAAGTCGAACTCGAAGATACCTGCTTTCACTATCTACAACCAGAAGACTACCGCGAAGCAAAAGGTATCCAGCAAACCTACCTTCATGAAGGAGAGACTTACGTCACTACTATTGTTGATCTCTTTCGGTCTCAGTTGGCTGAAGCTAAAATCCAAGTGACGGATATCCATGGACGCACGAAGGGACTCTACCGTCTTTATCAGAAGCTCAAGAAGCATGATATGGATATCAATCGAATCTATGACCTTCTGGCTATTCGTATTATTGTACCGACTATTGCTGACTGCTATGAGGCACTTGGTATCATCCACCGCGAATACCGCCCTATGGTAGGTCGTATCAAAGACTATATATCTCTCCCTAAGCCAAACGGCTATCAATCTCTTCATACCACTATTTTTGGGCCTGAGGGACGTATCTTAGAGGTTCAAATACGCACCCAAAAAATGCATGATGAGGCTGAATATGGTATTGCTGCTCACTGGATGTATACCGAAAAAGAACGTCCAAGTTGGCGTAATCTCTTTACCAAAAAGAAGCCTAAAGATTCCGCTAAAAATACACCGAAGGAGCTAGCTTGGGTCAATCAGCTTCGTGACTGGCAGCATGAAATTGGTCGCGATGATCAAGAGTTTCTCGAAGGCCTCAAGATTGAGTTTTTTAAAAACCATATTTTTGCCTTTACTCCAAAGGGTGATATTATCGAACTCCCCGAAGAAGCCACCCCCGTTGATTTTGCCTACGCTATTCATAGTGAGGTTGGCCACCGAGCCGTTGGCGCCAAAGCCAATGGTAAGATGGTGCCACTTGATTACCATATCCAAAATGCTCAAGTAATCGAAATTCTCACCGTCAAAGAAAAGAAAAAGCCAAGTCGCGATTGGCTACAGTTTGTCAAAACCTCTGGAGCAAAGTCCCACATTCGCCGCGAAATGCGTAATCACGAAGAGTTTAAGAAGTAGCGTTTCTCTGTTTTGAGAAAAACAAAAAATCACCCTTCTAAAGGGTGATTTTTATTGTTCCTTATAAATTATTTAATTGCCTTTTTTCTTAGTTGTAGTTGGAGTACCAGTGGTTCCAGAGACAAGAGTCAGTGCACTCTCTTTGACCCAACCATCAGTACCTGAATTAAAGTTCACATTCCACCACGTGTTACCATCTTGTTTTGATGAATTACCGCTAATAACACCTTTAGCTCCTTTGGATTGTGTACCTAAAGACGCTCCACCTGCAGCCTTACTCACTTCCTGAGCAGACTTCAATTCTACCTGAGTACCATTACCAAAAGTGGTCACTACTGGGGTTGGAGTCGGGGTTGGAGCAGGAGTAACACCAGTCACTCTGACTGTTTTTACAGCACTATTGCCAGTGGCGTCTAAACAGCTCAGGATATAGGTATTACTGGTATTACTTACCGTAACTGTAGCAGATCCAGAAAGAGACTGCGTGCCACTCCATGCTCCAGCTGCACTACATGATTTTGCTCCCGTAGAAGACCAGGTTAGCTTTATAGTCTGACCAATTGTCACTGAAGAAGCACTCGCTGAAAACGTAGCTGTAAGCGGTGTAGGAGTTGGGGTCGGGACTGGTGTAGGCGTAGGGGTTGGGGTTGGGGTTGGTGTGGGAGTTGGGGTCGGTGTTGGTGTAGGAGTAGTGCCTGCACTTCCTACTGAAGCTCCCCCATCACCAGCGAGCTCATTGATATACTCTTCAAAAGCAGTGTACCCATCTTTATCTAAATCACTATTCCCATCACTAGCATTGCTCGGATTCATTCCATGAGAACTTTCCCACACATCAGATATGCCGTCTTTATCTCCATCCGTAGGAGCATTCCCGGATGCCATAATAGGCCATCCGCCTACCTGTGAAGGATTATCAATGATTTTTCCAGCTCGATCCCTCACTTCCTGCACTGCTCGAGTATCTGAATTATCACGAGGGAAGGCACCTGCCTTATCAAGTACTTGATTATAGGCAACAGTAGCTGACGAAACTGTTTCTGTTACAGCTCCGGTCGGTGCTGACTGCAACAAGGAACTATACTTAGAATCAAGAAGCGGCATATTACCAACATCATTACCAGCCAAATGCAAACGAAGCGGTGATCCAGCCACATAGAGAATCCAAAAGGCGTTATTGGCACTCACGCTCGATGGCCCCTTGATGTAGGTGTTATTGATAGCATTGAGATTTAAGAATCCAATATTTGGTACTGTAGATTTTGGTCCATTTGTATTGAGTACCTGCGTAAAGTACGTTCCCCCGTTATAAATAACATTATTGATGAGGTTTACCGTACCCTCACAGTTCATATTTGGATTGCGGTCATTATAATCTGAAAGTAGGTTGTGGTGAAATGAAAGGCTATCACAGGTTTTGAACAATGGCCCCTTTGAGTGCTCTCCACTCTTATGAGTAGAATGACTCAATCCTTCATAAAATTGATTCCATTGGATAGATACTTCAGATACTTTAAGTCCCTGTCCGCCAGCTACCAGGAAAGCCTGATCTGTCGTCCAAGAACACGATGTATGATCGATTACGATATTCTCTATACTCTTCCCTTCATTACCAATAACATAGCAGTTTGGGAGGTCAGAAGTAGTAATAGTAGGTCCCGGGCGAACACGGATATGACGAATAATCACCTCAGAAGTTTCGACAGAGATTGCGGCATCAAGGTTGTTTCTGTACTTAATTTGAATACCTCCACCAGGCGCCGTCTGCCCAGCAATGGTGATATTTGGATTTGTGATACGCAGCTTACTATCAAGCTCGATAGTACCTGCTACCCGAAAAACACATGTACGAGCACCAGAAGCTTCAATACAGGCTCTTAGAGATCCAGCCCCTGTATCATTGGCGTTAGTTACTTCTATGATTGCACCTCCTCTTCCACCCACTGTATCCTGACCAAATCCCTCAGCAGTAGGAAAAGCTTTGGCGCTAGCAACTACAGTTGAGCTCGTTGTCGATGCTGGTGTAACCAAAGCTACAAAGTTGTTACCAAGAGCTAATGTGGAGAGGCCTACCGCAGCAAGACCCATATAGATTTTTTTACGCCGTTCTGGTATTTTTTTTGCTTTTGAAGCAATTATTTTCTTGCTCGTCATGCTGCTTATATTTGATAATTATTTTTAAACTCTATTCTCCCTAAGGCTCAACTTCCCTCCAGTTATAGTCACAGGTTTTTTCTCCAGTACAGCTCTGGACTTGACCACAGTTGTCTGTGACAGTGAAATTGTCTTTTTGACAGAGAGATTGACTTCTACTATCTCTTTGGCAAGCTCCAGAGTCTGTACAGGTAACAGTGACCGATCTAGTGACGGTGTTTCCGCCGTAGGTAGCTTGGATGGATTCTGTCCCTGTATTATCTGCTGTGAGGGTCTTTGGATTACTACCAGAAAGTGAGACTGGATTCCCTCCTCCTTCAGTCCAGGTAGCTGATGTAGTGACATCTCCAGTAGTATCCGTACAAGAGGTTGCGGTATTGTAGCACGCTACAAGATTTTTGGTATCACCCTTCGCCATAGCTACAGCTGGTTGAACCTCGATACTTGAACTACAGCTATTTTCACAAATTTTTAACGTATTTACTAAATTCACCTGAACTGATTTAAAAACATTACCACTCGGGCCTGTACAGCTGATGATGTACGTGTCTGATGCAGTAGCGCTAATATCAGTAGTACCCGAGGTACCTATGTCATCACCCGAAACCCAATTAGCTCCATAACCAGAACAGCTTGTAACATTCTTTGCATCCCACACAAGACTAAGATTTGAATTCAAGGGAACATCTAAGGGCCCAGTTGAATTATTAATGGCAAAAGAAAGTTCTGGAGCACTAGAACAACCCGTGATACTTCCCTCTGCTCTTACTCCTATTTGGCATGCTTGAGTATGTATAGATGAAACACCTAGAAATCCGCCTGAAATACTAATGCACGTACCAGCTTGAATAGAACGTCCTCTTACTCCTACTGCAAATGACTGACCATCTATTGTTAATGCTTTGTTGCTCGAGCAACTTGATTCTCCATTTCTAGCGCGACAACTGGCAACATAATTATGTACGTTCCCATTAATAGTTACTTGATATTCCGTAGAAGCATTTATCCCTTTGCTATAGTCACCTCCATACTGCGAAACTATTGCAGCGGCTTTACAAGTATCATTAACACAAGTTTTTACTACCTGAGATGTACAACTAGGAACTGAAGTATCTGCGGGAGTATCTGCAATGGTAATAGTAAATGGTTGAGACCATCCACTATTTGCTCCTTTACTATCCTGGGCTAAAGCTTTAAATGTATAGTCACCGGAAGTAATCCATCGATGAGTGAAGTCTTGTGTTGTATTAGAAGCCACAAAACTAGAGGTTGGCATCCATTCGTCTACCGAACCATTGTTATCCCAGTCCAT
>CAYLMF010000031.1:0-1365 GCA_964385005.1 uncultured Bdellovibrionales bacterium
TGACTTCGGCTGATCTTGGTGGTAAAGCCTATATCTTTTACTCCCAGAATGGAGTCTTGAATACTAATCGCGATATTACTGGTGAAGCCACGAGTAACCATTTAGGTATTTCTCTTACGGCTGGAGATCTCAATGCAGATGGTAGGGTAGATTTGGCAGTAGCAGCCTATGGTTATTCTACTAGTACCGGCCGGGTTTATATCTTCTACAATGATGGATCTATCCCAACCACCGCTGCAACCGCTGATGTGACAATTACGGGTGAAACAACTATTAATTTTTTTGGTACTTCTCTTACCACTGGAGATCTCAATACTGATGGAAAGGTAGATCTTGCAGTTGGAGCGAATTGGTATTCATCAAACACTGGCCGTGCCTATATCTTCTACAACGACGGTTCTATTCCTACCACCGCCGCCACTGCTGATGTCATTATCACAGGCGAGGCTGTAAATGATGCCTTTGCAAGTTCTCTTACTGTAGGAGATTTCAATACTGATGGAGAGGCGGATTTGGCAGTGGGGGCTACTGGATATTCTTCTGGTACCGGTCGAACATACATCTTCTACAACGACGGCTCATATCCAGCAGCCGCAGCGAGTGGGGATGTCATAATCACCGGTGAGACTACAAGTAATACATTCGGTAACTCTCTTACTGTAGGAGACTTCAATGCTGATGGAGAAGTAGATTTAATAGTTGGAGCCCAGTTTTACTCTGGTGCTACGGGCCGGGTCTATACTTTCTACAATGATGGCTCTATCCCGACCACAGCTGCCACCGCGGATGTAATCATCACTGGTGAAGCAGTAAGTAATTATTTCGGCAGCTCTCTTGCTTTGGGTGATCTCAATGCAGATGGAGAGGTGGATTTGGTAGTGGGGGCATACCAGTATTCTTCAAATACAGGCCGGGTCTATACTTTCTACAATGATGGCTCTATCCCGACCACAGCTGCCACTGCGGATGTAATCATCACTGGTGAGGCCAGTAGTCAGCTAGGATTTTCTCTCGCTTTAGGTGACTTCAATACCGATGGAAAAATAGACCTGGCTGCAGGTGCTAAGAATTATTCTACCAATACAGGCAGGGTCTATATCTTTTACAATGATGATTCGTATACAACTACTGCCGCTACCGCTGATGTGACAATTACAGGTGAAGCAACCAATAATTATTTTGGATACTCTCTTATTGCTGGTGACCTAAATGCGAATGGTAGAATAGATCTAGTAGTTGGAGCTTACGGTAATACTACAAATACAGGAAAAACCTATTTTTATGAGGGTCAGGATAATTACGCGTGGACTCTTCAGCAGCAACCGCTTGGCAAATCTCGAGTCAGTCCGAGTGTCACTGGTGAAG
>CAYLMF010000031.1:1465-4235 GCA_964385005.1 uncultured Bdellovibrionales bacterium
CTTCAGCAGCAACCGCTTGGCAAATCTCGAGTCAGTCCGAGTGTCACTGGTGAAGAAATAAAAATTACCGGAGAAGCAGGCGGAGGTCAGTTCGGAACATCTTTCGCTGTGGGTGATATCAATGTCGATGGTAAGACTGATCTTGTCGCAGGAGCCGCTACGTATGGAACTACTCAAGGACGAGTATATGTATTTTATGGGGATGGTAATTATTCTTCAGGAGCAGCCAGTGCAGACTTCATCATTAGTGGGAATAATGGAAATTTCGGAAAATCATTAGCATTGGTTGATTTAGATAATGATGGCAAGTTGGATATCACAGTTGGAACAAACGATTTTTCTGGTTCCGGTAAAGTGTATGTCTTCTATAATGATGGAAGCATACCTACTTCTGCTACTAATGCTGATGTCGCTATCACCGGAGAGGGTTCTGGTAGTTATTTTGGTTATACCGTGAATGCTAGTGATCTCAATGCTGATGGCCGGATAGATCTCGCTGTCGGTGCTTATGCATACACAACGAACACTGGAAGGGTCTACATCTTCTACAATGACGGTTCTCTCCCTACCACTGCGGCCACCGCTGATGTGACTATTACAGGTGAAGCAACGAGTGATTATTTTGGCTTTTCTCTTACGTCAGGAGATTTCAATTTTGATGGAGAGGTAGATTTGGCGGTGGGAGCGTATGGGTACTCATCCTCTACTGGCCGCGCCTACATCTTCTACAACGATGGCTCCATCCCGACCACTGCCGCTACTGCGGATGTGATTATTTCTGGAGTAACGAGCAGTCAATTCGGCTATGCCCTTGCGTCAGGTGATTTGAATTCAGATGGGAAGATGGACTTAGCGGCGGGAGGATTTAATTCTGACCGAGTCTACGTCTTCTACAACGATGGTTCCATCCCGACCACTGCCGCCACCGCCGATGTGACAGTAGTAGGAGACTCAGGGACGGTTTTTAGTCTTGCGATTGGAACAGGTGATACTAATGCTGATGGAAGGGTTGATCTCGTAGTGAGCGCGGTAGCATATTCGTCAAATACTGGAAGAGTCTACATCTTCTACAATGACGGTTCTCTCCCTACCACTGCGGCCACCGCTGATGTGACTATCACGGGTGAAGCAAGTGGAGATGCTTTTGGCGAGATGCTTTTGGTAGCTGATATGAATGCTGATGGAAAAAATGATCTTATTACGAGTTCAAGAGGTGCTGCTTCATATAGAGGAAAAGTCTATATGTATACCTTCAATGACAATGTGATGACAGGTGGATCATCGGATTATTTGGGTGTTTCTCTCGCAAGCGGGGATTTTAATGCCGATGGAAAGATCGATCTTGCTGCCGGTACTAACAACAATAAAATGTATATATTTTATAATAACAACGGAACATTTCCCACTACTACGAGTGGTGCAAATGTAACTATCACTGGCGAGGGTGGTTTTGGTGATATGGTAGTAGCGGGGGATCTCAATGCTGACGGTAAGACAGACTTAGCAGTGGGTGCTTACCAGTATTCTACCAATACCGGCCGTGCCTACGTCTTCTACAACGATGGCTCCATCCCGACCACTGCCGCCACCGCCGATGTGATTATCACGGGTGAGACGACTAATAATCGGTTTGGAGCCTCTGTATCTGTAGGGGATTTGAATAGTGACGGTAAAGTAGATTTGATAGCTGGGGCACCCTTTTATTCTTCTAATAATGGGAGAGTTTATATTTTCTACAATGGTTCTATAGTGACTGAGAATGCCTCAGCAGCAGATGTTATTGTTTCAGGAACGGGTAATAGTAGTTTTGGTTCCGCACTGGCCACAGGAGACCTGAATGCAGATGGTCGTGTAGATTTTGCTTCAAATGCGATTAACTATGCATCCGCTACTGGACGGGTCTATATTTTCTACAACGATGGCTCTCTCCCAACTTCTGATAGTGCAGCGGATACGAGCATCACAGGGGCGGCTACTAATGATATATTTGGCATTGGATTTAGTACTGGTGATTTCAATGCAGATGGTAAAACTGATATAGCTGTGGGAGCATATAACTATTCCTCAAGTACTGGCCGCGCCTACGTTTTCTATAACGATGGGAGCATGCCTACTATAGCCAGCTCAGCAGATGTTACCATCACTGGAGAAGCAACGAGTAACCAGTTTGGGTATAGACTATTTTCTGCAGATCTTAATGCTGATGGTCGCACTGACTTGATTGTCCACGCCTATGGATACAGTTCTTCTTTGGGTCGCTCTTATGTTTTCTATAACAATGGTACATACCCAAGCTTAGCAAGCTCATATAATAAAGTGTACACTGGCCAAAGTGCTGGTAGTCAAATGGGATTTGGATTTACTTCGGCAGACTTCAACTCTGATGGAAAAGTAGATGTAGCTATTGGAGCGCCAGGGTATGGTAGTAACGCAGGTCGAGTGTATACGATTATTACTGAAATTGACGTGACCGCTAATGATACCGAGGTGATGAATATTAAAGGGGGTATGAATATTAAAGGGGGCATGACTGTCAAATAAGTTCACCCCGTTAGCGTTTTGAAATATGTCTTAAATAGGCAATTAATTTGAAGTAAAGAATGATTATTATGAGAGAGACAATAAAAAAATTACAAAAAAAGCTAACAGGGCAAGAATACATCACAAAAGAAAATACTATTCTTTTTCTCATGGTAGTCCCTCTTTGTCTCTTGGGATTTGGGTTTGTCTTGGAGTACTTTGTCGACCTTGTCCCGTGTCCACTCTGTAT
>CAYLMF010000031.1:4335-8091 GCA_964385005.1 uncultured Bdellovibrionales bacterium
TGGCACTCAAGCTCGATTGGCAGCAGGATACCGGCGGAGGGACATTTAGTTATGACATAACTCGAAATGGCTTACCTCTGGTCTCGGGCCTTTCAAACACTACTATTACCTATACCGATACAGCCCTGACTATTGCTACCCCGTATACCTACGTAATTAGAGCTAATGGCCCTATGGGCCCAGGAGTGGTGGACTCGGCACCAGTGACGCTCACTACACCGTATAACTGTGACGGATTGACTCAGCCAACAGTCAGTATTACCCAGTTTCGTAATCGTCTGATAGATTCGTTTGAAGGTATTGCCTTTAGTTATTCACGAAGACCAAAGCTTATTGGGACGAGTAATATCCCTTATGCCCGCATTGTGATAGATATCAATACAGAGACTGAACTGCATTCAGAGACAACGGCCAATATCAATGGCTACTGGGAATGGTTGCCACCTAAACGACTTGAGTTTGAGCGTAGCAATATGTATATCACTGCGATAGATCCTCTTAACTCGAATCGTTATGCTACCACCAGTCTACGCTATCAGATAGTCCGCTCAGGTGAATCTGAACAGCAAAAAGATGATGATAAGAAGGTAGGAGGGTCTCCTCAGTATGTGCCAAGTCAAGCAGAATTTGTGCCAGAAGCAAGTGTAGACGGATTTCATTTTGATTTTGGTGCTCGCCAGGAAGTAGTGAGGCAGGGAGAAAAAGTCGACGTATCTTTGATACCATATGTCTCTGGTAAAGAAGAAGAGAATATCCCAGTGGAGTTTCAGTTGATTGATCAGGGTGGTACGGCTTT
Organism: uncultured Bdellovibrionales bacterium; assembly: GCA_964385005.1. Lineage (GTDB taxonomy): Bacteria > Patescibacteriota > Minisyncoccia > Moranbacterales > UBA1568 > UBA1568. The sequence goes on from CAYLMF010000031.1 coordinate 5,132, forward strand.
GAGCACCTTGACGAAGAATATTTTTTTTCGAGATGGAGAAACTTTTCAGACTAGCATGGAAGTGCCTCTGTATATCAAACCAGGGCAGTATACTTTACAAGCGACATTTATCTACAATGGTGTGCGCTATAGCAAGAGCGTGCCTTTGAATATCAAAGCTTTTCCTCTTCTCACCCTTTCGGGTGGGCGTGAGATAACGTATGATGAGTTTATGTGGAATTTTGGTTGGGTAGCCTTTGTCCTGTTGGTCACTCTAGCACTTTGGCTCTTCTTTGTATTTTATGAGTACTGGCTGTATCTTCGAGGCAGGGGGCATGTAGATGAATTTAAAGTCGCACGTTTGGGTTATTTTTCACGTTTATAAATATGGATTTCTATATATTGGCAGCAGAGTATATGATTATCGTTACTTTGCTTTTGGCGCTCGTTTTTACGCTCGGAGTGATATGGCGAACAGAAAAAAAGCTTGATACAACGTACAAGCTTCTTTTTGTAGCCCTTCTGAGTCTCCTTGGAGCCAAGGTTTTGGGTCTGGGGTACTTCGGTCTCGAAGTATACCAAGGTCTTTTGGTGAGTGTGCTTGAGTGGGTAGCTGCCTTCTTTTTGCTCTTGAGTATTTTGGAAATGCGTGATATAGTACGGTTTCTCGATCATGAGATTCAAAACAAAAAATAGAGGCATTTTTCGAGTTTAAGAACATCTCTATTATGGCGTATCGTAATACTCCAAAAGTACAATTTCCGCTTGAGCACTATCAGGTCAATGGGTTACCTTTTGGTAAGCGCTCAGTGCTTGACGGAGTGCTCTGGGGCATTCATCTGGGTGAAGATATTATGGTCAAAGCAGGTACGGATGTATGCGCTATTGGCCGAGGCACAGTGGTCTACGCCGCTTTTCACGCTGGTGATGCCGAAAAAGGCAACTGGGGACATGTGATTATTATCCGCCACCGTCACCCTAAGCGTAAACAGGTGTTTTATTCGCTCTACGGTCACCTCGGGACGAGTTATAAGCGCATAGGCGATACGGTAGATATTGGAGAGCCCCTTGGCTTTATCGGTGAGGGCTATACAGCAGAAAATGGTTTCTGGGAGGCTCATTTGCACTTTGCTGTCTATATGGGTCCATGGCAAAAGCATGTACTTCCTGGATACTGGAAGGATGGTGATACGCGTACTCGTCCTGAGTGGTGGGTGGTGCCGAGTGAATTTATCGCTAACTACAATACTGAAAACTAAAAAACTCCCTCTATAATGAAGGGAGTTTTCTTTTGTGCCCTCTGAGGGAATGAACAAGCTTCGCTTTTGAGAACCCACGGTTCTCAACGGTCTGATATAGTATCAGACCTGCTCTCCTTCAACGGAAAACAGAGTGTTTTCCGACCCTTTCCCTCGTTCGATTTCCTATCTCAGAGATACAAAAAATGAACCCCTATAAAAAGAGGTTCATTTTTTATCTGTGCCCTCTGAGGGAATCGAACCCCCATCAACGGTTCCGAAGACCGTTGCTTTATCCATTAAGCTAAGAAGGCAGATTTTTGAGCGGTTTGCTACTAAGCTACAGTAGCCTATAGAGCATCTTCAGTCAATGGTATTTTGCCAAAAAAAGGCCTATAATTGAAGTATAAACTTTAATATAAAACTATGAGTGAGTTGCATTTAAAGCAAGTAAAGACCGTCTCGTATCTACTCTTGGCGATAGCAGCTGTGGGGTATGTTTTTCAGTACGGACGTTCTATTGATCAGAATTTCCCAACTCGTACATTTTCTGTACAGGGAGAGGCTGACATGGAGACTCCAAACGATATCGCCTTTTTTACCGCTACGGTATTGACCGAAGGGGAGGGTGATGTGAGTAAATTACAAGCGACCAACACCGAAAAAATGAATGCTATCAATGCTTTTCTTACAGAAAAGGGTATTGATAAAAAAGATCTCAAGACTACTAATTACAGCATGAATCCGCGCTATAATTATCCAAGCTGTTTGCCTGGATCAGGAGTATGTCCGCCAGCCACTATCAATGGCTACACTATCACTCAGTCTCTCGAGGTAAAGGTGCGTGATATGGCGGTAGTAGGAGAGCTTTTGGGAGGTATCGTAGCAGCTGGTGCCAATAGTGTTTCTGGAGTGAGTTTTATCACTGATGATGACAGTGTTGCCCGCAACGAAGCAAGAACAGAGGCGTTTAAGGATGCTCGCAAGAAGGCGGAGGCTATGGCCAAGGCCGGAGGATTCCGTCTTGGTAAACTGGTGTCTCTCTATGAAGATGGTGGTATAGGTGGGCAGCCATATGATACAGCCATGATGAGTACGAGCCCTTCAGGATATGCAGAGGCCAAAGCAGTACCAACGCCAGTAGTTGAACCTGGAGTAAAAGAAGGCAAAGTAAGTGTCAATCTTACCTTTGAAATCCGTTAAGGGATAAGAGAACAAAAATAAACATGCTAAACAAAAAACTCTCCGCTACTAGCGGAGAGTTTTTAAGAGGAGGACAAAAATAAATTAGGCTTCGTTTTTGAGTTTGCATTCTTTGCAAAAACAATTGGCGTAGAGGAGGAGTCCACCTACGAGACCAAGGTTTTTGAAGAAGCTGGTCATTTGCATCTGACCTTGTTCTCCGCCCCACTGCATGTGGAACATGAGGGTAGCGAGAAGGGTAAAGACAATCAGCATCCAAGCTGCCGTACTGGTACGGTAGTTGAGTAGGAGCATGAGGCCACCTCCGAGCTTAAGGATGATAGCTACGATAGTAGCAATCATAGCGACTCCAGCAAGTCCCCAAGGGCTAAGGCCCATAGCGACAAACTTCTGGGTACCGGCAAAATTCATGAGAAAGCCGGCGCCACCAACGATATATACGAGTGATAAGAGTATGCGAGGAATATGACGCGATACTCCACAACCTGACTGGTTCATCATAGTGATGTATAAAAATGAGTTAGGTCCTCCGTATCTCTA
>CAYLMF010000032.1:0-7393 GCA_964385005.1 uncultured Bdellovibrionales bacterium
ATAGTCATACCAGCGGCTGCCGCGTGTCCACCATACTTCACCAAAATATCACTACATTCTTCGAGGGCTTCTATGACGTTAAATTCTGGTACGCTCCGAAACGACCCTCGAGATTCGGTCTCACCCTTGGTCATGATACAGGCAGGCTTCCGAAGCTCATTGGCAATGCGTCCCGCAATAAGTCCGACTATTCCATATGGGTAATCCTCATGCGCAGCAAAGATAAATTTTTTATCCAAAAATTTTTCTTCTGCGAGTTTTTTAACGGCATCAGCTGTAGTAGTACTAATCTTGCGTCGTTCTGTGTTGTGTTTTTCTAGTTCTACCGAAAGCGGCTTAGCACTATCGAGAGACTTACTCATCAGCAAGTCATGTGCAAGCATACCATGAGCCATTCTAGATGCAGCATTGATACGTGGCGCTATCTGAAATCCAATATCTCGAGCTGTTGGCAAAACGCTCTCTCCAAAGGGCAACCTTCCTGTCTCTATCATAGCCTGAAAACCCGCGCGCCTGGTCTTGGAAAGCACTATCAGTCCATATTTTACCAATACCCGATTCTCGCCGATAAGCGGCATCACATCAGCCACCGTACCAGTGGCTACCACATCGAGAAGCCACTTGAGCTGGTCACTTCCCTCTGGCTTGAGGTGGATAAAAAGCGCCTGCACTACCTTGAAGGTCGTACCTGCTCCACAAAGCTCTCGAAAGGGATAGGTCTCACCTGGAAGCTTTGGGTTGATAATAGCGTAAGCCTCTGGCAGCACCTCTGGCACATGATGATGATCCACGACTATCACCTCCATACCGAGGCTATTGGCCAGAGCAATTTCTTCGTGGTTCATCATGCCACAATCAAGCGTGACTACAAGACTCACTCCTTTTTCTTTAAAAAATTCTACTGCCTTAGTGTTGAGACCATGGCCCTCTGAGAGTTTCTCTGGGATGTATACTTCCGAATCAATCCCAAGCTCAAGCATCGCCTCACGCATCAGTACCGATGAAGTCACGCCATCGGCATCAAAGTCCCCAAAGATTCCTACCTTTTCTTTGTTCTCTAAAGCCTGACCGAATCGCTCCACCACACGCTGCATCTGACTAAACAAAAAAGGGTCATGGGTATCTCGGTCATAATCAGGTACGAGAAAGCGCTTACGCTCTTCTTCGTCCAAAAGCCCACGCTCAGTCAAAAGCGCTTCGATAATAGGATGGTAGGTAGAGTCTTTGGACTCTGGAAGGATAGTTTGTTTGTAGTGCCAACGCATTCTAACGAGTGGGTAGTGATTAATAGGTAGAGATAAAAGCCTGAATCCACAGTTTCTCTAGTATACCCAAAAAAGAAGAAGGGGTCTAAACCCCTTCTTTCTTGAGCTCTTCAAGAGCCTTCTTGGCTGCCTTAGAGAGTTTTTTTGGTACCGCTATACTCACCGTCACCAAGTGGTCGCCACGGCCTCGGCCATGGATATTAGGTACACCTTTACCACGAATACGGAATACCTCTCCTGGCTGAGTGCCAGCTGGAATCTTAATGGTCATCTGTCCATCTACCGTCTCAAGCGACACACTGGCACCAAGTGCCATGTCCACAAAACTTAATTTCTCTTCTGAAAGAATTTGCTCACCCCGACGAACTAAGTGTGCGTGTTTTTTGACGTACACCTCTACTATCAAATCCCCAGACGAAGCACCATTTTCACCAGCATGGCCCTTGCCTTGAAGCGAAAGTGCTTGACCAGTATCAATACCAGCTGGGATATCAAGGGTGATATTCTCCTCTTCTTGCACGCGCCCTTGTCCATGACATGCATGACAACTCTTGCTGTGTTTTTTTCCTCTCCCGTGGCAACTCTCACAGGTAACCACCTGCTGAAAAGCTCCGAGCATGGTTTGCATCATCTTACGCACCTGACCATTGCCATTGCAGACTGTACAGGTTTCCTCCTTACTTCCTGGCTCACCCCCACTGCCACTACACGTTTTACAAGTCACATACTTACGCAAACGGATATCCTTCTTAGTACCAGTAATCATTTCTTCAAACGTAATTTCCACCTCTACCTGGATATCCTGGCCCCGCCCACTTGAACGACGAGAGCGTCCACCTCCAAACATATCACCAAAAAGATCTTCAAAACCGCCGCCACCAAAGCCGCTAAAATCAAATCCTTCGAAACCACCGCCCTGAGGACCGCCCTGCTGTTGTCCGCTAAATGTCTGGCCAAAGTTGTCATACTGACTGCGTTTTTTCTCATCAGAAAGCACCTGATAAGCCTCATTGATTTCCTTAAACTTAGCCTCATCTCCCGTACCCTTATCTGGATGGTATTTATGAGCCAGCTTACGGAAAGCTTTTTTAATTTCGTCTTGGGAAGCGCCCTTAGCTACACCAAGAGTTTCATAATAGTTATTTGGCATAGTCGTATATCTTTCAATAATTTCGTATTTCTGAGTATACCAAAAATACAAAAATTAGCAATCCCTATAGAAGAGTGCTAATTTATCAGACCACTCGAAGCTCCTCTACTTCATCAAGATGTTCTCGGATTTCTATTTGCTTTGTCTTGAGTAAATAGAGAAAAACACCGTAGCCAAATAGGAGCCAGACATAGGCTAAGAGAGTTCCTAGTGGGATTAATGCAAGAAACAAAACCACAGCGATAGCTGTTGGTATTACATCCGGAGAAACACGTTTCACCTGATCGGTACCATCGAGTGTAGTGATAATCTTTCTTTGGAGAATCTGCGATATCACAGCATTCATAGGCTCATCTCCGCGTATTTCGCCATCCACTAGATGAGCAAAGTGGGCATGACCATTATTGAGATAGTATGCCTTTGCTGTTTCAGAGTTTCGTACATCTGCGAATGTCAGACCACTTTTTTTGAGACTTTCCTCTATGCCAGGAGCCAGAGTTACTTCCAGAGAAAAGAGGGATTCTTCAGTATTAACCGTCTCCGCTTTCTTCTCTTCTGTAAGACTCAAGAGATATTCATCTACTGTCACCTCATCTGTTTTGACTGCCGAGAGGATCGGCTGTTTCATAGAAACCGCCTTCAAAAGAACAACAGCCGACCCCTCACCGAGACGTAACTTAGGTACGAGCTCTTCCCAAGAAGCCTCCCGAATAAGACCAAAGTACGCTACTGAGATAGAAAGCGCTAAAGCCAAGATAAAATAAAACTGCCCTGCCTGATTGATACGAAAGTACTGAAAATGAATCCTTTCTTTTTCTTCTTTGCGAATAGCGTAGATAGCAAGCAGTGTCAGAAGTATACTTCCGGCTATAGCCAGCACGAGGGAAACCTCTTGAGCAAAGATAAGCGCTGGCAAGAAAGGTACCGTCGCGCCCAAGATACGCTCGTAGCGCTCATGCCACAAAAGTACTCCCAAGAAAAAAGAGATGCAAGCAAAAGAAAATCCTAAAAGCAAAGAAAGGGCCACACTTCCAATACCCGAGAGAGTGCCATGAAAAAGTACGTACCAGCCAAAAAAAGAAAAGGCAAAAAGCAGAAGAATAGAAGCAATTCCGATTCGCTCACTAAAAAAAGTCTGTTGTGCGCTCGCCATACGTACAGATGATTTAGAGTCCGTGAATTCTACGATTCTCTACATGTTCTTCGAAGGTCTTGGCAAAGTACATTTCTTTGGTCTCCAAGTTATTTAAGAAATAGTAGTACGGATTGGGTGTAGGGTTAATAGCTGCCTTGATAGAGATAATACTTGGATTGGTAATTGGTCCCGGTGGTAGACCAGCGTACTTATAGGTATTGTATGGTGAGTCTGTTTCGATATCTTTGAGAGTTGGCTGTTCCTTCAGAGAACCGAGCACATAATTTACAGTGGCATCACTCTGGAAAGGCTGCCCTGCCTTGAGACGCTTCCAAAAAATATCAGCAATGATCTTACGGTCTTCTTCGATACGGCCTTCTTCTTCGACAATACTTGCCAAGGTAATCTCTTCAAAAATAGTCTTCCCCTGAGCCGTAGCACTCGCTCGTAAATCAGAAGTAAGACGTTTATTGAAATTTGCAAGCATGGTATCTATGATCTCTTCCGCACTTACATCAGCGTGAAAACGATAGGTATCAGGGAAAAGAAATCCTTCTAGCGTAGCGTCTGCTGGAGCATCTTCTAAGAAATCATACTTTGCGCGCCATTTAGAATCCGGCTTTGAAGCGATGGTCAGAAATTCTTCTCCCGGAAGACCATTCTTCGTAAGTCGCTCAGCCATAAAGGTCATAGTCCAACCTTCAGGAAAAGTGACCTTGATATCTGTGGAGACTACTTTGCCGGTAGTAAATAGCACGAGGATTTGCTCTATGCTTTGATCTCCAGAAAGCTCATAGTCACCAGCGATGAGTTTATGCGAAAGTCGTTTGGTTGCTACCTCCCAGCCAAAAGCATACTGTGAGGCAATGATATTTTTTTCTTCTAGTTGTTTCCCAAGAGCCAACACACCTACCCCAGGAGCCACTGTAAATGTCTGCTCTTCCTTGTTAGTTCCAGTAGCATGCGAAACCTGGTATTCCAAGTGCATAGTAAAACCGACCACAAAAACAGTAATTGCAAATGCTGCTAAAAGAAAATACTTCATAGTTTATAATCCCATAATAGAAACAACTACGTCACGCTTGCGCGCACCATCAAATTCTACTGCAAATACATTTTGAATATTCGAAAGCATCATCTTGCCGCGCTCAATAGGGATAGTCTCGCTATTACCCAGCAAAAGAGACTTACAGTGCGAATGTCCGTTACTTCGGCCATCTGATGTAGACTCCCGACGGAGTTCAAAGAGATCATGACTATACTGACCATCTACTGGCACAAGTTTATAGAAGGTACGCATAAAATCCTGAAGAAGCATTGGCTCATTGTGATTAAGTGCTACTCCCATCGTGGTATGCGGTACGTAGACAGTTACCTGGCCTTCGCGCACACCAGAGCGTTCTATCACCTCCTGTACCTTGTCGGTGATATCCATGAATTCAAATTGTGTCTTGCTTTCAAGATCTATCCGCTCCTTATAGATTTTCATTGATTTGTGTATTTACGCTTTTGTTTTACTTGCTTCCTATACAGAAGCTATGGCCTCTGCCAATGTTTCCTTGGATTGTACTCCTACAAATTCTTTCACAATCTGACCATCCTTAAAAATCTTGATAGTTGGGATAGACATAATGCCATACTCCGTAGCGACTGCTTGATTTTCATCTACGTTCATCTTGCCAATTTTGATATTGGTTACTTCAGAAGCAAGCTCTTCTACGATAGGTCCCAAGATACGACATGGTCCACACCATGGTGCCCAAAAATCAACAAGTACAGGTATATCACTCTTGAGCACTTCTGCTTCAAAAGTAGCGTCGGTAAATTCCATTGCCATAGCTTTAGTAAGAAATATTATGAAGTTATTATACCAAAAAAAGACTCCTTTGTGGAGTCTTTTTTACTTGAGCATCATTCTTGGTTACTTACGAAGCACTGCCAGGAAAGCAGTTGCTGGGATAGAGACCTTCCCAAGGTCACGCATTTTCTTCTTTCCCTTTTTTTGCTTTTCGAGAAGCTTTTTCTTACGAGAAAAGTCACCTCCGTAGAGCTTATCTGTCACATCCTTGCGAAAAGCGGCTACGGTCTCGCGAGCCATAATCTTACCGCCTATGACCGCCTGGATAGCAATAGCAAAGTTTTGTCGTGGAATGACCTCTTTTAGTTTCTCCACGGTTCGCTTCCCTTCAATATTTGCCAGGTTTTTCGGTACCATACGAGAAAAAGCGTCTACTCGGTCCCCTGCTACTAGGATGTCCAACTTCACCACATCACTCTCTCGATAGCCAATGAGTTCATAGTTCATGGAGGCATAGCCAGAAGACACACTCTTAAGATCATCATGAAAATTGACAATCACATCCATCAGCGGTGCCTCAAAGGTCAGGTACACCCGGCCAGCATCTATGTACTCGGTGTTTTTGTAGATAGCTCGAATACTCTGAGACAAACTCATCACATTTCCCAGGTACTCACTCGGTACCACTAAGGACAGCGTCACATAAGGTTCATAGATTTTCTCCACCGTAGCTGGATCAGGCATGTCAGTTGGAGCATAGAGTGGTACTCTTTTTTCCTCACCGCGCATCTGGAGTTCATAGACTACTGAAGGTGTAGTGATGGTCGGCTCTATATCAAATTCACGTTCAAGGCGGGCCTGGATAATCTCCAAGTGAAGCAGTCCGAGGAAACCACAACGAAAACCACGACCCAAAGCCTGGTTACTTTCTGGCTCAAATTCAAAAGCAGCATCATTGAGCTTGAGCTTATCCAAAGCATCGCGCATAAAGGTATACTCGTCACCATCGAGTGGATAAAAACTAGCATAAACTGTTGGCTTAATCTCACGATAGCCTGGAAGTGCCTCAATAGCGGCAGAAATCTTTGGATCACTGGTCTTGGTAGTGATGGTATCTCCTACTCGACAGAAATTCACGTTCTTGAGCCCGGTAGCGATATAGCCGATATCACCAGCGTAGAGCTCTGGAGTAGCTGTCATCATCGGCTTGAAGCAGCCCACCTCTACCACCGTGCTTTCTTTTTCGGTTGCAAGCATATGAAGCACATCATCACGCTTGAGCTTACCGTCTACTACATTGACGTACGCTACTACACCTTTGTAGGTATCATAGACAGAATCAAAGATGAGCGCTCGTAGCGGCTTCTCTACATCACCACTCGGGGCTGGTACACGCTTGATGATTTCTCGGAGCACATTCTCTACTCCAATACCCGTCTTACCAGAAGCCTCGAGAATCTCCTCTTCCTTACAGCCAAGGATATGGATAATTTCTTTTTTGGTTTTCTCGACTTCGGCATTAGGAAGGTCTACCTTATTGACCACCGGGATAATTTCGAGTCCCTGTTCAATAGCAAGGTAAAGGTTGGCTAGTGTCTGAGCCTGCACACCCTTGGTAGCATCTACCAAAAGCACCGCTCCTTCTACAGCTGCGAGTGAACGCGATACCTCATAGTGAAAGTCTACGTGTCCTGGGGTATCGATAAGATTCAATAGGTATTCCACCCCATCTTGGGTGACCTCCATCTGAACTGGCTGAAGCTTGATAGTAATACCACGCTCTCGCTCGAGATCCATCTGGTCTAGAAGCTGCTCTTTCATCTTGCGCTTCTCTACCGTATGGGTAACTTCAAGCAAACGGTCAGCCAATGTGGACTTACCGTGGTCAATATGGGCGATAATACAAAAGTTTCTTATATTTTCCTGTTTTCTCATGCTAAGCGAATGCCCCGATGAAATACAGAAAATATTTTCTATTTCACGGGGTAAATTTTATTGTTTCATAGTCTGCGCTGAATTATGCCTTATTTAGAGGCTTTTTGCAA
>CAYLMF010000033.1:0-6918 GCA_964385005.1 uncultured Bdellovibrionales bacterium
TGTACAATATCTGGTGTTACTTGTTTTTCCTTTCAGGAAAGCCAAGTTTTGGGTACATAGCTCAGTCGGTAGAGCAGCGGCCTTTTAAGCCGACGGTCGTAGGTTCGATCCCTACTGTACCCACTAAATAAAAATCCTCTTCCTTTTTAATAGGAAGAGGATTTTTGTTTTAGAAGGATTAGTAGGAATCGAACGGGAAAGGGTCGGAAAACAGGAGTTTTCCGCTAGAGGAGAGCAGGTCGAAGACCGCTGAGAACCGTGGGTTCTTAGAGCGGAGCATTTATATGATAATATAAATGTGAGCAGTGAGATTCCCTACTGTAATTTTCTCAAAAAAATATGGAAGAAGTAACTAAAGTTAAAAAAGATAAATTTCGCTGGTTTGTAGTTATATTAGCTTTTGTTCTTTTATTTCTTTTAATTCAGAAAAATGGGTCTCCAAAAACAGCGTTTGATTCATGTTATGAAAAGTGCATCAATCTTGGGTTTAATGAAAATGAAGATGGTACATGTCGAGAAGGATATTCTAAAAAGAATGAAAGTGAAAACTTTTGTTATATATCAGCAGGGGCGTGTTTGGATAAGTGCAGATAAAAGTTATTTTAAAAAATACAATTAGGTGGGGGCGGAGTTTATTGGAGTTGTTTTTGTGCGCAACATGGTTTTACTTTGGAAAAGTTTAAAATCTTTGATGATTAATTTTTCTTTAACAATAATAATTATGTTTGATTTAAATTTTACAGTTGGGAAAGAAGCTGTCAGTGTAGGGATTTTTAAAATTGTAATGCAAAAATAACAAAATAGACTTTGGTACTACATTTGACAGTGAGGGTTCGAATCCCTCTCCCTGCCCACTAAATAAAAATCCTCTTCCTTTTAAATAGGAAGAGGATTTTTTTGTTTAGATTGACTCCATGGACTACTTATGACAATCTGTAACTGCTTGTAAAAGCAAGCAGTAGAAGAGAAAGGACTGAGTCATGGAGACGGGTAAAACTGTCAGTGACGGCCGCAGGCTGTCAAACGATGATCTTGGTGCTTTGACGCGGAAATTCCGCGATATCGCACGAAGAATTGAAGAAGGTACGATTAGTTTCGATGAGACCCTGAAAGGACTCCAAAGTGTTGCTGAGGGCAGGACCGTGCCACAGCAGATATACACTGGGACGGCTCGCCCTCAAGAGTTTAGGCCGCCTAAGGCCAAAGACCGTAAAAGGTCATTGGGTGAAACCAAAAGGCGACTCAGACATTATTTGAAACGGCTTGATTGGCCACAGCGTGATCCAGAGCATATCATCGTGGAACTTTGGGAGGCGGAAAATATTCCCTCTCGGGGATCACGCACCCCAATAAGCGCCATTTTGGATGAACGAGAAGGTGCTGGGTCAGAGATGTTTGGTGACTTTCGGGGTCCACCAAAGTTGGAGGAACGTGATATCCAGGTGGTTAACTCCACCATCCAATGGCTTGGCACTGGTATCGGAACGTCGTTTCTTCGGAAGTTTCTGGGAGTTTCACAAATAATTATATGAAGTAAAAGCTCTTGCCACCCGGAGTCTAAATGGGTGGTTTTTTTATTCCCAAATTCGGGGTATAATAAGGAAAAATATATCTTATGCTACAAAAAACATTACTTCTGGGAGGAATTCTTTTTTTCTTAACGGGTTGCAGTATTTCACTGCCTGGCACAAGCGCTACAGGCGGGGGAGCCACGGGGAGTATTTATAAATCTGTAGATGCTGGAGAAACTTTTGTACCGAAAGTAAAGATTGATGACAAGAAATCTATTTCTTCGGCTGATGTACTTTCGGTAGCGATGCATCCTACCAATAGCCAGGTGGTATATATCGGTACTGATAAGACAGGTATGTTTCGTACTGCAAATAGTGGTGAAACCTGGGAGCAGATTGCTTTTCCACCGACGAAAATCTACGGCCTAGCAATAGACGCCACCAATGGAGATAAGATCTTTGCTACTGGCGTATATGAGAATACCGGCAAGGTATACCGCTCGGTAGATGCGGGAGCTAATTGGAAAGAAATGTACACCGAGCCAGGACAGGGTACGGTGATTACTGCTTTGACACTTGATAGTGTAAATCCAAGTATTGTGTATGCTGCCACCAGCGCTGGCGTAGTAATTCGGAGTACAGATAGTGGTGATACTTGGAGAAATGTAGTGACTGCCAAAGGTCCCGTAACCGAGATTTTTGTAAATGACAAGACTATACTTTTGACTATTTTTAACCAGGGTACACAGGTGTCTTTTGATCAGGGTGTGACATTTGAGGATAATACCAAAGAAAGCGTTGGTACTCAGGTGCAAAATGTCGTAGGTGCCGACGAGGTAAAGGTGGTATTGCCGGCCAATATCTACACCATAGCTAGAGATCCTCGTCAGACCAGTGTCTACTATGCCGGTGCAGGTAACGGGCTTTTCCGTACTGCTGACTACGGAAAAACCTGGCAAGAGATAGATATTATCGAGAGTTCTAAGAAGTTTCCTATTCGGGCAATTGCGGTCAATCCACAGAGTTCCAATGAGATAGTCTATGCTTCGGGTGGAGCTTTTTATAAGTCTATCGATGGCGGCGTGAAGTGGTCTACGGCCGAGCTCAAGATCGGACGGGGTGTCAGTAAGATATTTTATGACCCTGCAAACCCAAGTACGCTCTTCTTCACGCTCCGTAAATTTTAGCGTATACTAAGGACTATAACCGCTTGAAATAAAGATATTATGATAAAAGAATTGCTACAGAGTAATCAGGAGTCTTTCGACGGCGCCCTTGACCATTTCAACCTCGAGGCGTCAAAAATTCGTACTGGACGTGCCAATCCAGCCTTGGTAGAAAATATTTCTGTTGACTACTATGGTACACGGACACCGCTCTCACAAATGGCTGCTATTAGTATCCCAGAGGCTCGTCAGCTTCTTATTCAGCCTTGGGACAAGAGCACTCTTTCTTTGATTGAGTCAGCTATTCGAGAATCAGACCTAGGTCTCAATCCGGGTAATGATGGCAATAGTATACGTATTATCCTTCCAGCTTTGACTGAGGATACGCGCAAGACTCTCGTAAAAAACCTCAATAATCGTGCCGAAGAGGCTCGTATCGCTATTCGTGCAGTCCGTGAAGATATCTGGAAGGCTATCCAAGAAGCAGAGAAGAAGGGTGAAATTACCGAAGATGACAAGTTTGCTGGTAAAGATGAGCTCCAGAAAGTGGTAGATGAGTACAATCAGAAGCTAGAAGTGCTCCGCAAGAAGAAAGAGGAAGATATTTTGACCGTTTAGTCTTTATTTGTTGATTACAAAAGCATGTTCAGTATTCTTATTTTCATTGTTGTTCTTGGGGTGCTGGTGTTTGTGCATGAATTGGGGCATTTTTTGACAGCCAAGTTTCATGGTATTCATTCAGACGAGTTTGGCTTTGGTTTTCCGCCCCGATTGGCAGGTATTCACAAGGATGAAGAATCAGGTAAGTACAAATTAGTTTGGGGAAACAAAGAGGTAGCTACCAAAAATACTATTTATTCACTCAACTGGATTCCACTTGGGGGTTTTGTCAAAATCAAGGGCGAAGATGGTATTGATATCACCGAAGAAAAAGACAGCTTAGCAGAAAAAAGTGCCTGGGTACGTATTCAGGTGACCGTAGCTGGAGTAGTCATGAACCTTATCATGGCCTGGGTACTGATTGCTATCGTGCTCATGATTGGTCTTCCTCAGCCCATAGAAGACAGCGAGGCAGACAAGTACGCCGATGCTCGAGTGCAGATCATGGCAGTGGCTCCAAATACACCAGCTGCCGCCATGGGTATTCAGCCGGGGGATGTCATTAAGAAAATAGATGGAACAGAGATAGCTTCTGTGGAGCAGGTGGGGACATACATCAAGAATCACAAAGGTCAGGATATTTCAGTTGAGGTGAATCGTTTTGGGAAGGAGTTAACTCTTCATGGTACACCACGCACAGAGGTGAAAGAAGGGGAAGGGGCACTTGGTATATCGTATTCTCTCACTGCCACGGTACAACACGGATTTTTCCAGGCTATCGCCAAGGGCTTTGTGACGACGTGGACAATTACCTTTGCTATCCTCGGAGCATTTGGAGATATGATTGCATCACTCTTTGGTGGTACATCGAGTACAGCAGGGGACCTGACTGGTCCTGTAGGTATAGTGTATCTTACCAAGCAGATGAGTGATCTTGGTATCGCCTATCTCCTTCAGTTCGCAGCCTTGCTTTCTATCAACCTTGCTATCATCAATATCCTTCCAATCCCAGCGCTAGACGGAGGAAGAATTCTCTTTATTTTGATAGAAAAAATCAAGGGTCGTCCGATGAATCAGCAAATAGAAAACATGATTCACCAGATTGGCTTCACGCTTTTGCTTCTGCTTATGCTGTTTGTGACCATCAAAGATCTCCACACCTTCAAAATCTTTGAGAAAATAGGAGGACTGTTCATGTAGAGGTAAGTCTGTCTTAAATAAGCCAAAAATCCCCATAAAGTGGGGATTTCTGTTTATCTAAAGGGTACTATTGACAATTTGCTCAAAATTTGTTATTATCCACTGTTATCTTATGTAATTATCTAAGGAGGATACTATGAGTTATATGGACATAAAGAGTTTGTTTAAAGCGAAGTTTTGGACCATGTTCTTGTTCGGTTTACTAACTGGAACGATTGCATTCTTCATTACTATCGCAGTGTTGCCATACTACCGATCGTCATCAGACTTTCTCGTAGTGCAAACCAATCAAACTAATCAAGATTTCTACACGCAGTTCAAATCATCAGAATACCTTGGTAAAGTGTTGGGTGAAGCTATCTATAGTGAAAGTTTTATCAACGCCGTTATCGGTACTGGTAAGGTGAGTGGAGAGAGTCTCCCATTCGATAAGAAGTCTCGTCTCGATCAGTGGCAAAAGATGGTCCACGTTGAGAAGAACCTTGAGCTCGGAGTAATCCACGTAGCGGTTAGTGGTAATGACCAAAGAGAGATTACCAAAATCTCAGAAGGTATCTCAGACGTCCTTATCAATCAGAACACCCTTTTCCGTGGAGGTAATGCAGACAGCGTCCAGATCCGTGTCCTCTCAGGTCCAATCATCGAAAAGACACCTACGCTTGAGACTCTTGCAAAAATCCTTCTCTCAAGTTTCGCAGCTGGATTTCTTATGAGCCTTCTCTATTTTTTTGGAAAGTCAGAAAAAAAGAATATCCTTCTTTTTGAAGACTAAGGAGCATTCTCTAACTTTCTTGTCTTCTCTCTGAATCTATCGGAGAGAAGCAAGAGGGCTGGAAACAGTTCTCGAAAAACGTAACTTAAAAACTACATATCCAACAATCTCAATCTCATAGAATAGGAGTTGACCATGAAGCGTTTCATTCAAATGGCCTTCGTGGCCATCTCACTCATCTCTTCGCCGGCTTTGGCTGGAGAAGGGAAACCTCCTGAGCCAGCCCAGCTGGAACTCTGTGGAGCGGAGGTCGTAGCCGCGCCTTGGTGCGGCGAATCTCTGGAAGTCGATACACGACAAATCCAGGGGATGCAGATTGTTTCCATCGTGCTTGCGCCCAGTGTGCAGGCCGAGTGGATTCGTCTGCACCGTGACCGCCGTGGTATCGGATTTACCACCGTCAATGCAGAGGGCGAAACGGTTCCGAGTGGTCGGGGAGTAATCTCCGCTGTGTCTCGGGTCGTCCTGCTTCAGGATGGTGATCCGGAACCCTGGCTTTTCCAAGCCGTGGTGTCTCCGGACGCGAGTGTTATGATGTTGCTCCTGCCCAGTGAAGGCAACTTCGCTGGTGCACGGGCGCTGATCATGTCATCGGATGGGCGTCATGCTCTGACGATGAATGGTGAGATCGTTCGATTGGGTGGGCGTCATCGCACTGATGGCAACCTCTCGATCGATTGGTCGCGTTTGCCGGAATCTCGTATTTCGGCGACCACGTTGATCCAGAGGGGAGATGGCACAGGTGCTATCGAACTTTTGGAAGCGACGTTTACCGATCACTCGCAGGTCAATGATCGTGACGGCACTATCCGGGTTTACTCGGGTCTGGCCGGTACGTTCACTCCGATCACAGAAGGTGGCACGACGACTGTCGAACATACCAGCTGCCAAACAGCTGGCGATCGACTGGTCACGCGGGGCAATCTTCGGATTGACCCGGCCACCGCCGTCATAACTGGAGGCATCAGCCTGGTTCCTCAATTGTTCCAGAATGTACTGGTTGTCTTCGGACGCGGCTGCCGATAATAAGGAGACGGGCAATGGCAGCACAGAGTCACCAACAAACGACACATCGTCGGGTGGCTCTCAGTGCGCTGCTCGACTCCAATTCGGCCAAAGGAGGGCCAAATCTATGAATCGTATCACAAAGAGGCTCTTCGGAGCCGCGGCATTGCTGGGGGCAACCCTGGCTCTGCCGACCGCGGCACACGCCGCTCGCGGTCCCGACGGGTATTATCAGTGGTCCCATGTGGGTGCGTCAGCAATGACGCGCTTCCAGAACGGAACCGCTGAGCCCATCATGGAAGCTCGTTCGCGAGCTCTCCATGAAATGGGGCTCAATGCCTATGAAACGCAGTATGCGCTTGACGCGATGCGGGATGGGAATTATGAGCAAGGCACAATCACGAAGGGCACGCGTTTCAAGACGATGTCCTATGCCACCCCCAACAGGGTGTCGGTGATTCAGAACGTTGAGCTCACTGCTGAAGGTGAATATATCGTCTATCGTGTGCGTATTCCGGCTGGTCCGGCACGTCGCGCGATGACGATTACCTTCGTCAAGGATTGCTCGAACGTGGGCGAAGAGGAATCGGCACCGCCGCCCCCTCCGCCTCCGCCCCCGCCCCCTCCGCCTCCCACCATTACCACTACCGTGACCTTCGATATC
>CAYLMF010000034.1:0-6806 GCA_964385005.1 uncultured Bdellovibrionales bacterium
GCCATAAGTAAGGTAGAAAAAAGAGCGCCTAGCGCTCCAAATCCACTCTCTTCAGTTTTTGAGGTTTTTTTGGAAGCCATATTTCTTCTCTGTATGTCTATAATAGCACAAAAATGGCTCCCTTGCAAGTTTATCCGCCTCTGGCGGAGTCTTTTTACTCAGTACTCTACACACTCTGTCCTCTAGCTTACGCAGCTGGCTCTGGAGTAGGAGCTGGTAAATCTATTACCTCTTCTTTCTTCGGCTCTTCTACCTTTACTTCTTCTGTCGCACCACTCTTTTCTTTCTTAAGATACTCATACATCATAGTCATGGCGATATATGATACTGGAGCAGTTACCAAAAGACCCACAAGCAATAGTAAGGCTCCCACAACATTCATAATCGCGAGAAGAATCACGAATCCAAAGAGGTTCAGGCGATTGCCCTCTGAAAGACGTGACGCCTCTTTAAGAGCTTCTTTCCAACCAAGTTTTTGATCTACCAAAACATATGGCAAAAACATGAAGCGCATAGCTACATAAATACCAGGAATAATAAGCAAGAGAAGTCCTACAAAAAGCATCACTCCAAACACAATAGTAGCAATCAGTGACTGGACATAAATAGCTGATTGACCAGCAATTTCTTTGATATCACCCTCTGTATCTGTTCGTACCAACTTCAGCAAAAGAGCGATGGCTCCCAACTCAAAGAAAAGAGATACGAGGCTCGATAGAATAGAAATGATGGCACTGTCACCCTTTGGGTTCAAAATAGAAAAAACTATAGAAATAGCTACCATGATTCCAAGAATCATCCAAGTAAAAACGATGTGCTTTTTCCAAACCTCCCAGGCCTGTCCGATAATGTTTGTCGCTGAAAAATTCATAGCGAAATGTATTAAAAAATAAATTAAAGATAACCCTTTTCTATGCCTTAAGTATACGACTCGGAAAGCCTTTTGTAAAGGTAGTCAAAGGCCTAAAGCTCTGGTAGACTAGGAGGGTATTTATCTATTTATCTTCGTACACATGAACTCATTTTCACGTCGGCAAAAAATACTTTTTGTCCTTATCCCACTCCTCATTATAGGGCTTGGAGCTGGCTTTTTTTATGCCAAAAACAACAAGACCGAGTTTGCGGCCGGAGGTCTTAGTCTATTTCAAAAAGTTTCTCAGTTTCTCCCTCTTTCTACTGACACCAAAAAAGAGATTGCCGTAGTAGATAAACTTGTTTCTGAACTTACCAAAAAAGATGGCGTCACCCGCACCTACATGGTAATGCTCCAAAACAACTATGAGCTTCGTCCTGGCGGTGGCTTTTTGGGCCAATATGCTGTTGTGAAAGTCAAAGATGGTGAAGTCCTCTCACAGACATTTGAAGATGCCAACCTCCTGGATCAGCGTATCAATGCCAAAGTCACCCCTCCCTATCCACTGACCCGCAAGATGCAAATCAAAAAATGGAAATTCCGCGACTCCAACTTCTCTCCGGATTTCCCTACCAATGTAGAAAAAGCCGAGTACTTTTATCGTATGGCTGGAGGTCACGAAAAGTTTGACGGCGTAGTGGCTATCAATACTGACGTTTTCAATCACGTCTTGGATCTTACTGGCCCTATCACACCGACTGGCTACAGCACTACTTTCACTGGAGCTGATGGAGCTCTCAAGCTTGAGGAAGTGGTAGAAAAAGCCTATCTTGGTGACGATGTGGCTGCCTCTGCGAAGCAAAATCGCAAAGCTATCATGAAAGCGCTCACAGCTGAGCTCATAGGCAAACTTACTTCACTCAACAATATCCCAAAGCTTGCTGAGCTTGGCCTGGCTGAACTGCGCAATAAAAATATCATGATCCACTTTACTGACCCCAACCTCCAGGCAGAAGTTGAGAGCGTCAACTGGGCTGGTAAAGTCAACCAGGAGTGGGCTGGTGATTATCTCATGTTTGTCGATGCCAACCTCGGTGCACTAAAGACCGACTACTTCGTGAAGCGTCGCATCGACTACACTGTCGACTTTACTGGCGAAAAACCATTTGCTACTGCTGTCTACATCTACAACAACACCGCTCCTTTTGGTGACTGGCGCACCAGTGACTACCACACCTACGTCCGTGCCTATGTGCCAAAAGGTTCTGTTTACAAAGAACGCTTCATGATCAATGCTGTCGCTCCGGGCGAAGACCTTGGTCGCACATTTATCGGTGGTTACGTAGATGCCGAGATCAATCAGGGAGATGTCACTACTACCCTCAAGTACGAACTCCCAGACACTATTACCGCTAATGACTATAGCCTGATGATTCAAAAACAATCAGGTATCGGTACCCTTCCAGTGCATATCAAAATCATCACCAAAGACAAGACCGTAGAACAGTCAGCCGATATCATCCATGACACTACCTTTACCTTCCAAGAAACTGAAGAAAAGAAATAATCCTATACCCCTATGTCAGAACAACTACAAAATAAGCGTCATTCACTCGCTCACTTACTTGCCATAGCAGCCCTCAAGCACGATCCAGAGGCTCTCCTTTCTGTAGGTCCAGCCACTGATACCGGCTTCTACTACGATATCCTTTTTTCTGAAGGCAAAACTCCTACCCTCGAAGACCTGAAGTCTCTTGAAAAAACCATGCGTCATGCTCTCAAGCAGAACCTAGGCTTTGAGCGTGAAGAAGTCACTCACGAAGAGGCTAAAAAGCGTTTCTTAAGTAACCAGTTCAAGCTCGCTATTGTTGAAGATAAAGAAAAAGAAGGCACCGCCCTCACCCTCTACCACACTGGTGATTTCACCGATCTTTGTGCAGGAGGCCATGTAGAAAACACCAAAGAAATTAACCCTGAGAGCTTCACACTCACCAACATCGCTGGAGCTTACTGGCGCGGTGATGAGTCCAACCCCATGCTCACTCGTATCTATGGCGTAGCATTTGAAAACAAAGAAGAGCTTGAGAAGTACCTGAAAGAGCAAGAGGAAGCCCGTGCTCGTGATCACAAAAAACTCGGCCGAGAACTTGATCTCTTTACCTTCTCAGACCTTGTGGGCAAAGGCCTTCCGCTTTGGACCGAGAAGGGAACTACTATTCGTCGTGAGCTTGAGCGCTTTATCGTTGATGAAGAAATTCGTCGTGGCTATATTCATGTCATGACACCTGATATTGCCAAGCTTGATCTCTACAAAAAATCAGGTCACTATCCTCACTACAAGGAGTCTATGTATGCTCCTATCAAGATAGATGATGACGAATTCATGCTTCGCCCCATGACCTGCCCTCATCACTATGAGCTGTATCTCCGTAAGCCTCATAGCTACCGGGAACTCCCTCTCCGTATTGCTGAATTAGCCCAGCTCTACCGTTACGAACAGTCTGGTGAACTTTCTGGTCTTGAGCGTGTACGCACTTTCTGCCTAGCCGATGCTCATATTATCTGTAAAGACGAAGAGCAAGCTGTGTCTGAAATTGGCCAAGCCCTTGATTTGATTGAATACGTCACTGGTGTTTTTGGTCTTGTCTATGGTGAAAATTACTGGTACCGTCTCTCACTTGGTGATAGAAACAATACCGAAAAATACTATGATAACAAAGCTGCTTGGGATATGGGCGAAGACCTCCTTCGTAAACTTTTGGTAGAGCGTGGCAAAGATTTTATCGAAGAAAAGGATGAGGCCGCGTTCTATGGACCAAAGATTGATATCCAAATGAAAAATGTAAACGGTAAAGAAAATACTGCTTTTACCGTACAGTATGACTTCTGTATGCCTGAACGTTTTGATCTCAACTACACCGATGAAACAGGTAACCTCAAACGTGCCTTCGTAGTGCATCGCTCATCTATTGGAGCTATCGAGCGTATCATGGCTTTCCTTATTGAACGCTATGCTGGTGCCTTCCCGCTCTGGCTTTCGCCGACGCAAATTGCCCTTCTTCCTGTCAGTGAAAAGTTTGCGGATACGGCCCATACTCTAGAGAAAATTCTCCGCGAAAACAATATCCGCGTCGAACTTGATGCTTCAAGCGAATCTCTTGGTAAGCGCATCCGCAATGCCAAGATGAGTAAGACTCCCTATGTCTTGGTCATTGGCGAAAAAGAATCAAATGGCGAACCCCTAACCCTCGAGGGTCGCGGTGATGAAAAAGTGAGCTTCCCGAATATTCATGAGGCTGTCGAATTTCTCTCTAAGAAAATTCGCAACCGTGAACAATAAAAGAAAAAGAGCCCTCTCGGGGCTCTTTTTTTATGAGATTATTGAGGTCGGTCCTCAATATTTTTACTTTGTGATTTTGTCTGCTAGTTTCTTAGCAAGGGCATAGACAGCATCCATACTATCTTCTTTTTGGGTGTCATTGATTTTTTCGTAGCTACACGTACGACAACGATGTGTGATCCGATAGGTATCCCCTTTGACCTCAAGAGCTACTGGGTCCATCAGGCCCTGACATTCTTCGAGACGGTCTCCTGGAAATATATCTACATGCTTACTGACCAGGCAGACTGGACAATGATTAGTATAGCCATTGCCTTTCACTTCCGCTCCGCACGCTTCACAAACAAAGTCTTCTTTAATTTTTTGAAAATATTTCACCATAATGTTAATAGCCTTTCTTTTTTAAAATTGCATTGACACCATCTTCGTCAGCACAGCTGTACTTACGACTTGCTGAGTAGAAGCGATCCTTAGGCCCACTACAGCCACCATTTTCTTCGTGGAGTGTGGCTAGCATCGGCATGAGGAAGCCGATACCTTGAGACTGAAATGTCGTATAGAGCTTATCGAGTATCCCCTGACGCTCATCTCTTTTCATTCGAGTAAAGACACTCATATCGTCCCCTATCTTACCACTCCAATCAAGATGGACAAAGACATTGTTTGCCTTGCTTTTGTACTCAGGATGCCAAAGCAGCGCCCAACACCAATCTCCCGGCCGTTTGTACCAACGGGAGAAGCAGGGGCCATCTTCGATAGCTCCGTCATGGTGCAGCCCTACTCCGCCCTCAATAAAGTCAAACTGCCTCAAATACGCCTCATCTTCTATATCATTGGTCTGAGCTCCAATCACTATTTCCATATTGCGAAACTGTGCGTACTCACGCATACCTCTAATCACCTCGGCCATATGACCATCTTTGCCATGACTTGGATCTTGATAGAACACCTGCCCAAACATAAAGCTCTGGATACCCATATTCATGGCCTCCTCGGTAATATAGCGGAGGTATTCTCTGTATTCTTTCTTCTCTACCGAGGGCTTACAGCTGTGCTCTCCCCAAAAATTCTTACTCCCCTCGCGGCACATTTTTTTGAAGTCAAAGTCTCGGTCTTCTGCCGGAAACTTGTAATCTTTATTGGTCCTGAGAGCTTCGGCGATAAACATACCGTAGACGGTATTTGGCTTTGTCACTTGCTCTTGGATTTCACGGGCCCGCTCAAAGTCCGGCGGCTCAAGCCAAGTCTCTAGTGCTCGGTGGAGATAATAACAATTGGAACGATTGATAAGGGCGATAGAGCTTTTGCGGTCTCCGCCATATTCAGACAAGAAGCCGTCCGCTACACAACCATTACTTTTCATGCGAGCCATATTGGGCTTCGGCGGTGGTGGCAGAAGAGGAAGAATCTTATCGTTTTTGTTATTATTTTCTTCTGGCTCATAGAAGCTCTGTACCGCTACCACTTCTTCTTCTGGTACTACTATCTCTAAAGCCAACTCTTTGCTCACTGTCTTTGGGCGAGGTTCATCTGAAACCGTCATCGTAGGCACAAAAGTCATCCAAGAAAGTGACCCTACAAATACCAGGCTCGTAATGCCACTACCCCAAAGCAAGACTTTTTTCTTATCGAGCCTTGGTTTTTCTTGATTCTGATTGAAGATGTATTCTGCCATACTCGTAGTCCTAGTATAGCATCCTGACAATAACTCTTATCCTAAGCTATCTCTCAATTTCTGTACTCGATGGTGTGCTAAGTGATATGGCAGTTCAGCCTGGCCCAGCTCTACTAAGGCAAGAAATTCTTTGTAAGCCTCACTTTGCTTTTCAGCTGGTAGTACTCGTTGCTGTTCATACCAATCATAGAAAAGCGGGCTATCTGGTGAATCCCATATAGGACGCATCTTTGGTTCAGGGACTACTATTTCTTCTTTGTTTTTCGGGAGAAGCTTGGTGCGCTCCCAATCTACTGGTGTGACCTTGGTCACCCTTCTTCCTGCAAAATCAATCTCAAATATCATGTCCTGAATCTTCCACTTCTCTCGTACGATACCTTCGGCCTCGAGTTTGGCTTTGAGTGACTCCATTTCTATCTGCACCTGATTTTTGAGCTCTGTCACATCCTCTTCCGTATAGCTATGGGCCCGAAACTTCTCATCGAGCATAGCGGTGTCGTAGACGGTGAAGCCAGGCACCCTCTCGGTAAAGAAAAGATACTGCCCCTCATCTTCAGTGATAGCCAAAAGCTTCGCTACTGGGAGTCCTGCCTCTGCTACGCGCATCATGACATCGGTCTCGTGCCAGGGATTACCCGTCTTCCCTGCTTCTGCTTTGACTGGATTGATCTTCTTGGCGATTACCCGGATAGGATTACCCTCCTGATCATGCCAAACCGGAAGACACTTCACGGCAGTAGGATCTTCTTTGATTCTGCCATCCTCCCTGTGCTCAGTCTCCCCTGGCTTGATATTGAGACCATGCTCCTCAAAATACTGCCATGGTGATGCCCGAAAAGCATCAGGCACCACCAAGTCAGGCTCGATAGAAAGTTTTGTTTTTGGTTTTTCAACTTTTGGTATTTCGAACATGTCTCTATGATAGCAAAAAACTCACC
>CAYLMF010000035.1:0-6689 GCA_964385005.1 uncultured Bdellovibrionales bacterium
GTCTCATAGTACAGCGTATTCAGAAATGGCTTTTGGCTACGAGAGAAATTGGTGTACATCGAGTGCTTCTGATTGGTAACAACGAGAAAATTAATCGCATGAAGCGTCTCTTTGCCCGCAATAAGAGTCTTGGGTACAAGGTAGTTGATCAGATAGAAGTAGCCAGTGTAAGTCTCATTAAGGATATTCGTGCTGAGAAGGGTGTGGATGAGATTATCGTGGGAGATACGAGTTTGACGGACGAAGAACTTGAAAAGCTTTTTGACTACTGTCAGATCAACAATATTACCTACAAACATCTGCCTACCAGTATGCAAACCTCACGGGTCAACATGAGTGTCTTTTATGGTGAGCCTATGATTGAGTATCAGCATACACCGCTCGATGGTTGGGGTAAGGTTTTGAAGCGTATTTTTGATATTGTAGCGGGGAGTATTTTGACCTTGATAGCGAGCCCTATCATGCTTGTCGTGGCTCTTCTTATCAAAATAGAAGACGGTAGCGGGCCGATTATTTATAAAAATAAGCGTATCGGGGAAAATGGTGAGAAATTTTTTGTGTACAAGTTTCGCTACATGCAGTGGAAATACTGTATTACCAAAGAAAACCCAGATATGGAGGAGGCTATTCTGTTTGAGAAGAAGCTTATCGAGGAGCGCAATGTGCGCAAAGGCGGCGTGCTCTATAAAATCAAGGACGATCCTCGTCGCATGAAAATAGGTGCATTTATTGAGCGGTTCTCGCTTGATGAATTGCCCCAGTTTTTCAATGTCTTGCGTGGCGATATGAGTCTGGTGGGCCCACGTCCACACCAGGAGCGTGAAGTAGAGCAGTATGCCGAGTATCATCGTCGCCTTCTGACTATTAAACCGGGAGTGACGGGTATGGCTCAGGTGTCTGGTCGCTCAGATTTGGCCTTTGAAGATGAATACCGTCTAGATGTCTTTTATATCGAAAACTGGAATCTTCTTTTAGACATCATCATTTGTCTCAAGACAGCCTCAGCTCTTGTGAAGCGTCGCAAAAATATGAAGTAGTCTATAGCTCCCACGGACCCTCGTGGGAGCTTGTGTTTGTGGTATACTGAAAATACTTAACACATACGCATATGGCTGTACTTATTCGTTGGATTTTATCTGCACTTGCATTTATTGCTGTGGCCAATCTCGTGCCAGGTATTACGGTAGCGAGCTTTTGGACCGCCTTGGTACTTGCTCTTCTTTGGGGGCTGATTGGGGTTACTATCAAGCCAGTTGTCCTTGTTCTGACCCTTCCCATCAATGTCCTTACTTTGGGGGTATTTACCTTTATCATCAACGGCTTTTTCCTCTCTCTTCTTGGAGGTATTGTGAAGGGTTTTGAGGTGCAGGGTTTCTGGGTAGCAGTCCTCGGAGCACTTGTCCTCTCAGTCATCAATATGCTCATAAACTGGGGCTTAGAAAAAGCAAAAGCCTCAAATTAAAGAAAAAAATCTATACGAGAGCCCTCAAAAGGGGCTCTTTTTGTTTGACAAATAGGCTTCCAAGGAGTATTCAGTAGGTAGTTCCAAAAGCCCACAAAGGAGTGAGGGAGATGTCGGTAAGAGTCATTTTTTTGAATGCCTTTGTTGGCAGGACGGCCAGCGATCGCACGCGAATTGTACAGGAGCGATTGACTGCCGCTTTGATGCGGTTTGAAAATCGTAGTCTGTGCGATGCAGATGATCAGATCAAGAAGATCATCGTGGTCGGCGAAGATGCTCAAGACGGTTGCCTCGCCACCGATATCATGATGCGCCTCGGGCACGCTGGCGTGCCGGTTGACATCATGGAAATCGCCGGCAACGCCAAGAACACCTTTGAAGCCATCGAGCTCTTTGTGACCAAGGTCGCAGAGCTCTATCCTGAGCAGCACGTCAGGGTGCATGTGGCAACGCATGAATGGCTTCTTCCGCGGACGTTTTTCTATATGGGTAGCTGGAAGCCTGATGTACCTATACCGCTTCCAGCCCTGAAGATGAAGGCTTGCTGTCCCTATGCGGGATATCGGCCAAATCTGCGAGAGCGTTTGCGGGAGTTCTTCCGCAGGGGCGACGCCGATGAACTCTTGGCGTCACAGCAATGCCCGCTTTGGTGGCAACAGCGAGCACAAGCGTTCGACACCGCCAACAGCTACTGAAGGAGAAAGCTATAATCAACTTTCGCCACCGAAGGGACCGCACGAGATATTATCTTTTGCGGTCCTCTTCATTTTCATTTGCAAAAATAATCCAGAGACCAAGGAAGAGCCCTCCAACGACTACAAAACCAAAGAGAAGAAGTAGGGGAAATCCCTTTACGAAGTCTGGCTTGAATTGAGACATACGCTCTATGAGACGCCAGATATCACTCAAGTATGAATCCGTACTGTAGGCAGGACGAAGCTGGAGTGTTTCATTTTCATAGATTTTTTTCTTAGATACTGAAGTGTAGTTTCGGCCATCAAAATCGTTGGTATTGATGTAGGGAGCATCATTACTTTTACGGTCATAGGGTGAGGTATACGTAATGTAGGCACAGTATTTATTATCAGCCGATTCAGGTACACGGTTGAAAGTAAAACGAGTATAGTTCAAGGGTTTTGGTTCTAAGGGTGTCCATCTATCAGTGGCAATGGTTTTGCTACAGGACTCATCACGAAGCTCAAATACGAGCGCTTCTCCTGGCCAGAGATCTATCCCTCCGATATGGATTTTAACCTCGGAGAGATTGTTTTCTTGTGCCGTAAAGACCTGAGATAGGGGCTTGTCTATAGCTAGACGAGCGCGATCTTTGTTACCAAGGAAATTATAGTCAGAATCAGAAAAATGAAGCTGTGAGCCAAAACCCAGTATGATAGAGCCAAGGCCAATAATAAAGGCTCCTAGGAGGATTTTTTGAGCTTTAGAGGTATTCTGGAGAGGCATATTAGAGGTAGTAACGAGGAATTATGACATTAAAAACGGCATACATGCTAAGTAGGAGCATGCCAAGAGAAAGAGTTTTGAGCAAAAGGGTAAATTGAGCCCTGTTTTTGGTGAAGAGAAAGCCGAAGCCAGTCACAAGAATGACAAAGTGAGGCAGGATAGTAGGAAGAAAATAGCGTCCCGGCGTACCTATAAGAATCTGCTTGGTAATATCAAATGTGCGCCAGTCATAGAAACGAATAGCCAACTGGAGAGAAAGAATAATACCAAGACTTAGGTAGATAATTTTTTTGGATGGGAGGTAAGTAAGGGTTTTTTTAGAAAGAAGAAAGAAGATGAGGCCTGCGTAAGCGAGGTATTCTAAGAACCAAATAAAAATGAGAAGGGTCTTTGATATCTCAGTATCGAGCCAGCCAAAATTTCCCCAGTAAGAAGTATGAGAATGAAAGAGGTCATCGAAGGAAAGTGTTTTTTGGGTATAAGACAAGAGTGAGTCTGAAACAGAGGCAAATTGTGAACTAGTCCCTAAACGAAAAATAGAGGTGGTGTATGAATGGGGGATGGCTACAAAAAAAGTAATGACCACAAGAATGGCACTTAAAAGAAGTAAAGAGAGTGTTTTTTTTGTTGACCAATGAAAGTAATTTTTGAGAAGCAACAGATAGATGACTCCCATGACAGGTGCAAGGCAGATGGCGGGACCCTTGGAGTAAAAGGCGAGTATAAAAGAAAGGAGAAGGAACGCGTGATTGATAAAATTTGGTTTAGTGAGCACTCTGATACTGGTAAGAAAAAAGAGGGTAAAAGAAAATACTAAAGCGATATCTATATTAACGATAGTACCAGTAGCTAAAAGCATGGGCTCTAGACCAACAAGTAGGGTAAAGAGAGCTCTTTGTAGAAAGGAGGTAAAGAGGTTATAGGTCACGAGATAAGTAAGAACAACGATTCCAAGGTACAAGGCAAGAGAAAAAAAGCGAGTGAGAAAAAAGCGTTCATTGAAGGTGAGTTCGGGAACATTTTTTTCTATGAGACTTGCCAAGGTGTAGTAGACGGATTTTGTGCCGGAGGCGTTGTGCGGATATGTGTCTATATAACGTTTGGGCTGGGTCTTATTAAAGGTTTGCTCATCTGGATGAGTAGTGGTATGGAGTGAGAAATTTTGAGTATTTTCTTCTTGCCATTTGAGCTCATCAAATTGGTTAAGTTTGCCGCCGAGAACGGTTTCTTCGGAAAGGTTAAACTCCCTGATATCTTGCCCGCTCTGTATAATTTTTCGTTCCTGCATGGACCAGGTCTTTTCTTGAGGCTCAGCCTTGTATTGGACTGTGCCATAGTGGATGGGCTCGTCTGGTCCCTGGTAAATAGGGAGAATGAACACAAAAAGGGTACCCATAAAAGTCAGGAATACCCCTATGAAAAGAGGAAAAGATTTTGATTGGAAGTTTTGCATGAGTATAGTATAATACAATGGCTTAATAAAGCCATAGTTTTGGAATATTTTTTATGAAAAAATACGATCATATCCTTTTTGGAGGTACTGGCTTCATTGGAGCAGAATTGGCTTTCCGATTGCGACAAGTGAGTGATGCAGTGCTTTGTATCGGCCGTTCAACTGATGATGAATTACTTCGGGATATCTCTGTAGAGGAAATTGAATTAGCAAATGAAGGCGCGGTAGAGAAAAGTGTACGGCCAGCTAAGAATTTTTTTATACTTCTTGGTCAAAATTATCCAGATTTTGATAAAGAGAAAGAATTAGAGATCTTGCGTAGAATGATTAACTCTCTCAATGCACTTGATGTTTCCACGAGAGTTTTTTATTTCTCATCAGCACTCGTGTATGGTGATACAGTTGAGGCGGCCTCTGAGACAGCTATGCCGGAGCCGGTGGATGTGTACAGTCAATTTAAGTATGAGGCGGAGCAATTGTTTCAAAATACACTTGATAAAAAGCATCAGCTTCGTATTTTACGTTTGGCTAATGTCTATGGATCCCCAAAAAATAAAGGCTTTATCGGACTGCTGATGCGGTCCGTTGCTTCTGAGACTCCATTTGTCCTTAATGGTGGAGGGGTACAGGAGCGCGACTATGTCTATATCGATGATATAGTGGGCGCAATCATGGCTATCGTTGAAAATACCGAGGAAGTCCAGTGTGATATTATCAATATTGCTACAGGGACTTCAGCGAGTTTACTTCAAGTAGTAGCTACTTTTCAGGATATTCTCGGGACACCTATTAGGTATTCGTTAAATCAAGTAGTACCCAAAGAGGTTCAGATAAGCAGAATAAATAATGAGAAGTTAGAGAATATCTATCAATACAAAATACAGTACTCACCCAAGGAGGGACTTCAAAAGACATGGGAAAGATATCAGTTAAATTAGGTAATATGCGTACATCAAAGAATATTCTTATTATT
This sequence comes from uncultured Bdellovibrionales bacterium, assembly GCA_964385005.1. Taxonomy (GTDB): domain Bacteria; phylum Patescibacteriota; class Minisyncoccia; order Moranbacterales; family UBA1568; genus UBA1568. Next base: position 5,350 of record CAYLMF010000035.1, read on the forward strand.
GGAGCAGGTAAGGCAGGACAATTGCTGCGCAAGGATATAGGAGAAAACTATCCCCATTGTGAGGTTATTGGCTTTGTAGATGATAAAGCCAAAAAAACAAGTAAGGGTTTGGTGAAAGGAAAAATTGAGGACATACAGAAATTGATTCGGGTGTATGCCGTGGATGAAATAGTGATTGCTATTCCATCTGCCGATGGAGCACTGGTACGCCGGATTTTATTACAAAATATAGCCAATGACATCCCTATTCGTATTGTGCCAAGGGACCAGAGAATTATTGGTAAGAGCGAGGTCCGCTATGCTGAAGTCAAAAAAATAGACTCAGAAGATTTTTTGGGACGACCCTTCGTGCGTAAAAACGTAGATCGTTTGAAGAAGTTTTATCAGGGTAAGGTGGTCTTTGTTACTGGTGGTGCTGGATCGATAGGTTCTGAGATCGTGAGGCAGCTTATCGATCTTGATGTCAAAAAGGTGGTGGTGTATGACAATTCAGAATACCTTGTGTTTCTCTTGGAGCAAGGATTAAAAGAAAGGAACGTACGAGATAGGTGTGAACTGATAGTGGGAAATATTTTGTATACCAATAAGCTAAAAAATATTTTATTAAAAATAAAGCCAGATATTCTCTTTCACGCAGCTGCTTATAAGCATGTCCACTTAATGCACGATAATGTAGATCAAGCTATCTATAATAATGTTATAGGCACCAAAAGAGTGATTGATGCTGCTTTGGAATCAGGAGTAAAAATATTTACATTTATTTCGACAGACAAAGTGGTTAATCCAACCAGTGTCATGGGAGCCACCAAGAAGTTGTGTGAATTTTATATTCAGTCGTTAAAGACCAAGAAAATGCACTTCAATATTGTGAGATTTGGCAATGTTATTAATTCCAATGGCTCAGCCCTACCTCTCTTTGAAAGACAGATAGACTTACATCGCTACGTGACAGTGACACATGAAAAAATGGAGCGTTTCTTTATGTCAATTAGAGAGGCAGCTCAACTTGTTATCGAAAGTACAGCTGCGAGAAGATCGAATGTTATCCATGTATTAGATATGGGCGAGCTGATTCGAATTTATGATGTAGTATTGTCCCTTATTCGTTCAAAAGATTTGCAGCCTAATCGAGACGTAGAGGTGAGAGTAACCGGCCTACGTAAGGGTGAGAAAATGATTGAAGAGCTGTATACCGAAGAGGAAAAAAGAGAACTTAAGAAAATCAAAGATAGCCGAATGCTCCTCTTAAAAAATACAGACACATGTAAAGAAGATATACAAGATGTATTTGAGCATTTGCACCAAATGGCTATCCAGGGAGATGATGATAAAGCCTTTAA
>CAYLMF010000036.1:0-6409 GCA_964385005.1 uncultured Bdellovibrionales bacterium
GGTGATTACCGTGTACAGCCAATTCACTTGCCTATATCACTTGATGCCGTGCTCGCAGAGACCTACTGGAAGACGGTACAGAATCAGTATAAGCAGAAGCGTCGCTGGGCCTACGGTATCGAAAACTTCCCGGTGACCATGCGCGCTATCTGGCCTGACAAGATAATTCCACTCTGGACCAAGATTCGTATCAGTTACGAAATGCTTGAGGGACACTACTCATGGGCGACTACTTCTTTTATCCTGACATTCCTCGGATGGTTGCCACTTATCTTGGGAGGATCAGCTTTCCGAGAGAGCGTGATTGCGCACAACCTTCCGTTTGTAACTCGCACACTGATGACTTTGGGTATGGCTGGGCTTCTGGTTTCTATCCCGCTTTCACTTATGTCGCTACCACCTAAGCCAGAGCGCTATCACTGGTCACGCTATTTCTATATGTTTTTCCAGTGGCTTCTCCTTCCGTTTGTTGCCTTTATCTCTGCCGTACCAGCTATTGATTCACAGACACGTATCCTCACCAAGAATTATTTTGGAGAATTCTGGGTAACAGAAAAAGTACGTAGAAAAGATTAATAGAAATATATGTATATACTTCTCGATATTGGTGGTACAAATACGCGAATAGCATTTAGTAAGACAGGAGAAAAAATTGATGAGATTGTCCGACTTAAAACGTTGAGTAATTTTGATGACGCCTTAAGAGAGGTGGAAATGCTTATTAAGGAGAGATTGGAGGGATCTATTTTGGGTGTTGGAGTAGGTATAGCAGGGCCCTTAGATAAAGAGCACACAAAAACAGTCAATGCACCAAACTTACCTTTGTGGAATGATAAGCCACTTAAATTACGACTAGAAGAGATAACTCAGGCTCCTGTGGTTTTGGATAATGATTGTGTATTGGCGGGTATTGGCGAGGCTCAATATGGAGCAGGTAAGGGGGATTCAATTGTAGTCTATATGACTATCAGTACCGGCGTAGGTGGTGCTCGAATAGTAAATGGAATGCCCGATGTGAGTGCTCATGGTTTTGAGCCGGGACATCAGATATTGGTAGTAAATGGAGAAAATATTTCTTTAGAGAAGCTTGTTTCGGGAACAGCTTTAGAAAAGCGTTACGGTAAAAAGGCAGAAGATATCGAAGATGAGCGGGTGTGGCAAGAAGTGGTTAGATATTTATCGGTAGGTCTGAACAATACTCTGGTGTATTGGTCGCCCGATAAAATTGTTTTAGGTGGGTCTGTTATGAATAAAATTTCTCTAGACTTGCTAGAGCAGAAATTTAAAGAAACAGTCTTTATTTTTCCTGAAGTACCCCCAATAGAAAAAGCAGTTCTTGATGAGCCAGTATTATGGGGAGCCCTTGCTCTGGCATCTCAGAAAAAATAGTCTAAAAAACACTTCCAGAAGAAGTGTTTTTTCTTTATACTAGAAGTAGCTAAGATATACACTCTTTATTTAGAGTAGAGACAAAACAAAAATATGAAACAAACACTCTATACGCACCAGAAAACCTGGGCCTTTGTGCGTGCCGTCATGCTACTGGGTATCATCCTCACCATGTACGGGCTCTATATTGATTTCCGTGTATCTTTTTTGAGGGGACTTTCAGTGAGGGAAATTTTTTGGATGATTCTAATGCCAGCCGTGGTGCTGACTATGTACTTCGCACCGATGCTCTGGCGCAATAGCTGTCCTTTGGCTACCGTGAGTCTTTGGCGGTATCTCTTGTTTGGTCGTCGTCGACTTTCAGAAATAGGTATCAAAGCCAATGAGCTTACGGGTTTACACGGAAAGTTGTACCAGCTTATCCGCAAGCGAGGGTTGCTTATCAGTGCTCTTTTGTTTTGGGCTATCGTGCCGTATCGTTTGATTATTTTTAATGCTGACAGTCAATCACTTTTCTGGCTTTTGATTTGGGTGTTTGGTGGAGCCTTTATCTTTGGCGCGTTGTTTCCAGTCAAGAGTGGTTGGTGTACGAGTATTTGCCCGGTAGCTGCAGCCGAGAAAATCTACGGTATGAATCCTGCTTTTGCAGTGAAGAATAATCGCTGCCATTTTTTTGATAAGACACAAGGCAAGGTGATGAGTTGCAGTGGTTGTAGTTTCAATTGCGGTGATGTGATTGATCCAGAAAATGCGTACTGGCAGCAGGCCCTCGAAAAAGTTTTTCATAATGTGCTCAATGCAGAAGTACGCAAAATTTTCCTTGCTACTCTGCCTGGTTTTATGGCCATGTTTTTTCTTCTGGCCAATAAGGTGATCATGCTTCCCAAGGCTCCATTGATGACAAAGGTGGGCGCTTTGTATGGGTATATGGCACTAGGTATGCTTGTCTCTTGGGTAGGCTATCTAATCCTCAAGAAGCTGGCCTGGCAGGGGATTGTCCGAGAAACAGTCGTCAGTCAGGAGAGAGAGGTAGCCTATGCTATCGCCAAGCGACGGATAGAGCTGTTTATCATGACTTTTTCACTCAACATTATCGTCTTTGCCACGACCTACAGTTGGGCTTACGTACTGTATCCAAAATTCTTTGGTTCCGATATTGTTGCTCAGGGTGTGCTTTGGACGGTAGTATACTTTATCTTTTTCTTTATTTCTTTTTTTGGCTTACGGGCAGGTTGGAACGAAAAACCAGGACTGGGGAATTACCGGCCAAGCTGGTGGTAAGAAAAAACTCAAAAGAAAAGCGACCCTTCTCGGGTCGCTTTTCTTATTCTAGATGGATGCGTTCTTCAAAGCGGGTGAGGGCTTCACGGAGGAGTGAGTGACGACTGAGATCGGAGTCTTCTCGGAGGATGTTTTCGGCGGCATCACGAGCAAGAGAAATAAGCTTCATGTTGGTGAGGTTTTCCATGGCGATATCTGGGAGGCCAGACTGGCGAGTGCCAAAGAAGGCTCCGGGTCCGCGGAGGCCAAGGTCAGCCTCTGCAATAGCAAAGCCAGAGGTTTCACGTTCGAGAACTTTGAGACGATCAAGCGAGCCTTGAGAACTTCCTGGAAAAAGAAAGCAGTATGACTGGGTTGAGCTCCGACCGACACGGCCACGAAACTGATGTAGCTGTGCAAGACCAAAACGCCCAGCTTCTTCGATGAGGATGACGGTGGCATTGGGGATGTCGATACCCACTTCGATAACAGCGGTTGCTACCAAGATGTCATATTTCTTGGCTTTGAAGTCATGCATGATACGCTCTTTTTCTTCTGCTTTGAGCTTGCCATGGATGAGGCCTACTTTGCGGTGAGGGAAGATTTTTTGGGTAAGCTCCTCGTGCTCTTTGACAGCGGCCTTGATGTCTTTCATGAGGAGGGATTCTTCTACAAGAGGAAAGATGACAAAGGCTTGGTGACCCTTGGTAATTTCTTGATCGATAAATTGGTACACCTTGGTGCGAGCACTATCGGTACGCGCGAGCTTGGTAACGATAGGAAGGCGACCATGAGGAAGTTCGTCTAAGACCGAGATATCGAGATTGCCAAAGAAGGCAAGTGAGAGTGTGCGAGGGATAGGGGTAGCGGTCATAGTCAGAAAGTGTGGTACCAAGGAAGTGCTACCATCATGGGATTGGAAGCTCATGTCTTGGAGTTTGGCGCGCTGAGCGACACCAAAGCGGTGCTGTTCATCAACGACAATCAGAGAGAGATTTTGGAAATGCACATCTTCTTGGAGTAGGGCGTGGGTACCGACAACGATACGCACTATACCGTTGGCAAGAGCTGTTTGGAGGGTTTTGCGACTGACGTTTTTTCCATCAAGGATACGATAGCTACCAGTAAAGAGAGCAACTGACTCGTTGACGTTACCAAAGAGCTTGCTTAAGTTTTCGTAGTGTTGACGCGCGAGGACTTCGGTAGGGGCTAGGATGGCTACTTGAGTGTCATTGCTGCTGGCTGCCAGAGCTCCGAGGGCTGCTAGGATAGTTTTGCCAGAACCGACGTCTCCATTTAAGAGACGATTCATGGGATGTGTATGAGCGAGGTCTCGAAGGATTTCAGTGAGAGCTTTTTCTTGGGCCTTGGTGAGAGAGAAAGGGAGCTTAGAAAGAAAAGTTTCGAGGAGTTTTTTGTTGAGCTTGAGACTTTTGGCCTTACTAGTTTCAAAGAGGGCTTTCATCTGAAGGGCCTTGAGCTGGACCAAGAGCATTTCGTCAAAAGCAAAACGCTTACTTGCCAAGACTGGCTCAGTTTCTTTTTTGGGGAAGTGGAAGTAGGCGAGAGATTGTTTGAGAGTCGGTAGGTGAAGACTTTCTCGGATTTCATCAGGGAGAGGGTCGGGAAAATCAGTGACTTTTGGAAAGAGAGTAGCGAGCTGCCAGCGGAAGAAGCGAGATGTGAGCCCGCGTGTTTCAGAGTAGACGGGTACTAGGCGTCCGGTATGGGTAGCATCACGAGAAGCTTTTTCGAGAGCCGGACTGGTCATGAGGAGGCCGTCGCGGTCACGAGTGACCTTGCCACTCAGGCGCACCGCTAGACCTTCCTCAAGAGAGTTCGCGATAAAGCGTTGGTTGAACCAAAGGACTTTGAGATGAGAGCCACTCTCATCTTCTACGCGAGCTTCAGTAATGAGCATTTTTTTATGAAAACTGCGATTGACAGTGACTTTGGTAACGATGCCAATGATAGTTTGTTTTTCATCCAGCTTTAGTTCATGTATAGGGACTACACTAGAATAGTCTTCGTAACGGTGAGGGAGATGAAAAAAAAGATCATAAACAGTGGTAATCTGAAGACGCTCGAGTTTGTCGAGGTAGGCTTTTTTGATGCTAGGTATTTGACTGAGAGGAGTAGAGAATTTCATATCTTTAGTATAGCGCTCTTGAGAGCTTGACCAAAGAGGCTTTATCAAGGGGTGATTTTTGGGTATAATAGCCAAATAATGAAGTAAATATACGGCTATGCAAAACAAAGATCTTATATGTTACCAAAATGGAGCTTTGGTGCATGCCAGTGAAGTATGGATTTCTCCATGGGATCTTGGCTATCTCCGGGGATATGGGGTATTTGATGTGTTGCCAGTCATCAATGGCAAGGCCTTTTTGTGGCAGTGGCACTATGAGCGATTATTTCGTTCTGCGGAGCAGCTTGGATTGGAATTAACAGTAACCAAAGATGCGTACGGAGAGATCCTCTCAAGTCTTATCAGAGCAAATATCGGCAAAGAAATTATTTTCCGCACTATTCTTTCGGGAGGCGAAAGTGAAGATGCTTTTGCACCGATGAGTAATAAAGAAACATTTCTTGTCCTGACAGAGGAGGCACATGCACTTCCAGAAGAAGTTTTTGTTGTGGGTGCAAAAGTAATTACCCATGACTACGTACGGTTTTTTCCTCAGGTCAAGATGACTCACTATGTGAGTGCTATCAAAACGCTAGAAAGACGCAAAGAGCAGGAAGCTCTGGAGACATTGTATGTACAAGACGGTGTTGTGTCAGAGTGCGCACAGTCTAATTTTTTTATTGTGAAGGATGGCGTGATTATTACTACCAATGAAAACGCCCTTCTGGGAATTACGCAAAAATTGATACTTGAAAAACTAGCTCCAGAAAACAATTTGAAGACCGAGGTACGTAAGATAACTTTTGCTGAAGTACAGGAAGCGGACGAAGCTTTTCTAACTGGAAGTAATAAGGGTGTTGTACCAGTAGTTATGGTGGATGCCTATCAGATAGCGAATGGTAAGCCGGGGGAAATAACGAAAGGCCTGGTGGCGATATACAGAAAATTTACTGAAATGTACTAAGTCAAAAAGCTTAGTTTGACAGAATGAGGGACGGGTGACAGCATGGAGATATTGAGTTCCTTAAACAAAGGGGGCAACGACCATGGTTGAGGGTTTTTATCGGCGTGGACTACTGCGCTATAAACAGGTAGCAACTGGCTTAAAGGAAATCATTGAGCCAGAAGCAGTTTTTCCCAAGGTGTACTCCAAGTTGGGAGTAATCACAGATCCAGAAATTTATAAGCTCTACACGGTATTTATGCTTACCTGCAAAGAGCGGGATGAGCAGATTGAAATGATGATGAGTTACGAATGTGACGATGCTCCAAATGTTGCATTGGAAGGAGCAAAGAAGAGAATTTCAACGCTTGATGGAGAGCTCCATGCGCACGCGTACTATCTTCAGTTGAGGCTGCGCGCTTCTTTTGGTATAGCTTACGAGAGCGAAGAATATATTTATCTGTATGCCGGCTGGATAGCCTCTCTCTGTGAGCCCTATGAATGGGTGTATAATACCCCTCATTCCCCGAAATTGGCATGGGGGAATGCTTAGTCTGGAAAAGGCTTCCTGATTGTCAAAAAGGCTTCCGAGCAAGAAACTCGGAAGCCTTTTAAAATTTCCACTACCCTTAAGTGTGTCCTTGGCAAGAATCGAACTTACGACCTCTCGGACCGCAACCGAGCGCTCT
>CAYLMF010000037.1:0-6378 GCA_964385005.1 uncultured Bdellovibrionales bacterium
CGGTTTTGGACGATTATGTCTTCTTCTTCTCATTTTTTAACTTTAAAAAAGTGGAGTTGATGGGAATTGCACCCATGTCCAGTTCATGTTTTTTCAAAATATTCTACAAGCGTAGTCAGGCTTTGGTATACAAATAAAAGATAGAAAGCAGACAAAATTCTTTTATTTGGAGTCTTTGGCAATACAGCTGGGAAGAATCAAAGAAAACGAAAGTTCTTCGGCTGCCTCGATAGTATGGCACCAGAAAATCTCTATCGAGAATCAAGTTTCTGATGGCTCGGGCAATTAAGCCTGAGCAAGAGCGAAAGAAGGAGCAAATGCGTTAGCAAATGTATTCTTTGTCTTTGAGATGAAGTTTGCAATTATCATCGTGAGAACAAGATTTACGACCATATTCTCAGGGTCGGCTTGCCTATTTTGAAAGTACACGCTGTCGAGTCTAAACAACCCCGCACCACCCACCCTACGAGAGGTTGAAGCCGAAGCTCCTCGCTCAAGTAACATGAGTAGTGCGCGAATGTCTAGTGTTGCCGCATGGCTCTTTGGATGCTGCGATCCGCGTCTCTTTTGGCAATCGTTTGACGCTTATCGTGGGTCTTTTTTCCTTTTCCAATAGCAAACTCAACCTTGACAAGTTGTTTCTTAGTATACAAACGAATTGGCACCAATGTCAAGCCTTCAGTGCGAAATTTTCCGATAAGTGAGCGGATTTGGCGCTTCCTAAGGAGGAGCTTCCGGGGGCGGGTATCCTCGTGCTTAGTGTCCTTGTGGGCGTGCTTGTAGCGCGGTATTAGAGCATTGGTGAGCATGAGCTCCTCGCCTTTGACGGTCACAAAGCTTCCTTTGAGGCTCGCATGGCCGGTTTTGACGGCTTTGACTTCAGATCCAGTCAATACCAAACCGGCCTCGAAGTGCTCTCCTAAGGCATAATCAAAAAATGCTCGTTTGTTGGTGGCAATGACAGTCATAGTAGCCTCACTATGTCATATTTGGCTTAAATAAGCAAGTTTTTATTTAGTGGTATTGACAATATGATAAAAAGAGAGTATAATAATAAGTTCTTTTAAAATTCTAGCCATTTTGTATTTAGGGGACCTTTTATGTCTGAGCTTAAAAAAGCATTATTTGAACTTTCTTTGGAAGTCTTTGTGAATAGAGGAATTTCTTTTAAGGAAATGGTAGTTGAGTATGGTTTAAGTCGATGCCTTGAAGAGCTTGACTGGATTGCTACGGACAGAGAATTCCAAGCATTCTGGAGGGAATATGGTGAGAATCTTGAATCTCATCAAGATCTGCTTTCTAAGGTAGAGGGCAGATTAAAACACCTGGGTATATACCCATGGGTGATGGCGAAGTAAAAAAGTAGAGTAGGTAGCCCCAGGAAAATCTGTTCCTGGGGCTTTTGAATTTTAGGCTCGACTTTTCTTAATTTTTCTTTTATACTAGGTCCATGAAAAATTCTTTACACCACCTTCGTAATCACCTCTCCAGAGAGGAAGCCTTGGCCCGTATAGCGGCTGAACCATTTGATCGCAAGGTCATCTCTTTTTATCGCTATGTGCGTATTGCTGACCCGGTAGCCCTGCGTCATGAGCTTTTTGCTGAGTGGCGAGCTTTGGGAGCTCTTGGGCGTATCTATGTCTCTCAAGAGGGAATCAATGCTCAGATGTCTGTGCCTGAGCCACAGTTTGAGATGTTTAAGGAGCTTCTCTATAATCGTGTCGCTTTTAAGAATGTACCGTTTAAGGTGGGAGTCGAGCAGGCCAATGATGCTTTTTGGAAACTAACTATCAAAGTGAAGCATCAGATTGTAGCTGATGGGCTGGCTCCAGATGAATACGATGTGACCAATGTCGGTACCCATCTGTCTGCCAGAGAATTTAATAAAAAAATTGACGAAGGTGTGACGGTAGTGGATATGCGCAATAACTATGAAGGAGCTATTGGGCGCTTTGAGGGGGCGATTGTACCAGATGCCTATACCTTTCGTGAGGAATTGCCGATGACGGTAGATCTTCTCAAGGGGAAAGAGGATGAAGAGGTGCTTCTCTACTGTACAGGAGGTATCCGCTGCGAGAAGGCTTCAGCCTATCTCAAGCACAAGGGTTTCAAAAAAGTCTATCAACTTCTGGGAGGTATTATTGATTATAAGCGTCAGATTGAGAAAGAAGGACTCCCAAGTAAATTTAAGGGCAAGAACTTTGTTTTTGATGACCGCCTAGAAGAGGCTATCACCGATGATGTACTCGGCAAGTGCTTCCAGTGTGGTGGAGCTGCCGATACGTATGTCAACTGTAAGGAGAGTGCCTGTAACCTTTTGTTTATTCAGTGCGATAGTTGCAAAGAAAAAATGCAGGGCTTTTGTAGTGATACCTGTAAAGACGGTAAGTATGTGGCTCCACAAGAAAAAGGTGACCTCGTCTACCGTCGCAGCATCGGACTTTCTCCAGCTTAGACAGTGGTTAGAAAATGAGGTAGGCTGGTAGATAGATATGAAACAGTTAATTGTCTCTAAAATTGAAGAAGTCTTAAAGAGTCTACAGGCGGAAGGAATTTTGCCTGTTTTTGATGTTGTAGAGGTACATGTAGAGCCTCCAAAGGATGAGCAATTTGGTGAATATACCTCCAATATCGCCTTGATGATGAGTAAGGGCCTAGGAAAGAATCCTCGCGAAATAGCAGTGCTTCTTCAGGGAAAGTTGGAAGGTGATTTCGCTCGTGTAGAGGTGGCAGGACCAGGACATCTCAATTTTTACCTAAAAGAGAGTGCTTTTGCTCAAGTCGTGACTGAGGTACTCGAGAAGCAAAATCAGTTTGGCGATTCTCAGTTTGGTGGAGGGGTTACGGTAAACAACGAATTTATCTCTGCTAATCCAACAGGACCACTGCATCTCGGGAATGGTCGGGGAGGATTTTATGGAGACTCTCTCTCACGCTTGCTTCGTAAGACAGGATTTGCGGTGACCAATGAATACTATATCAACGACGCTGGGGAGCAGGTGACCAAGCTAGGACACAGTGTGCTTCAGGATGAAGAAGCAGTGTATGGAGGAGAGTATATTTTGGAACTTAAGCAAAAAATGGGAGAGCTTGAAAAAGATGCTTTTGAAGTTGGAAAGCAGGCCGCTCTTATCGTGGTACGTGACTATATACGTCCGACAGTTGAACAGGGGATGCAAATACAGTTTGATACCTGGACTTCAGAATATGATTTGGTGCAGTCTGGACGAGTCGAGCAAGCGATTAAAATTTTTGAAGAACAAGGGAGGACCTTTGAGGAAGAAGGGGCTTTATGGCTTCGTACTACGGAATTTGGTGATGATAAAGATCGGGTGCTTATCAAAAGCGACGGAACCAAGACGTACTTTGCATCAGAGTGTGGGTATATTCTTTCAAAGATGGAACAGAATTTTGGGATGATGATAGAGATATGGGGCGCTGATCATCATGGCTATGTCAGTCGTTTTGAGGCAGCTGCTCGAGCCCTTGGTTATACAGGAGGCATAAAGTTTCTTCTTATGCAGCTCGTGAAGCTCGTAAAGAATGGCGAAGAAGTACGTATGAGTAAGCGTGCTGGTAATGTGGTTACCATGGGTGAGCTTTTGGAATTAGTCGGACATGACGTGACCCGCTTCTTCTTTCTTCAGTACTCGCCTGATACCCATATGACGTTTGATCTTGGATTAGCAGAAGAACGTTCACAGAAAAACCCAGTCTTCTACGTGCAGTATGCCCATGCTCGTATGTCCAGTATTTTGGAAAAGGGTCAGGAATTAGGAGTTGATATACAAGATGCGGATTTGAGTCTTCTTTCTCATGAAAAAGAAAAGACAGTGATGCGAGAGATGCTCGTATTTCAAGAATTTCTGGAATCAGCTGCCCATGACTGTGCACCACATCGTTTGCCACAACTCGCTATCCGCCTGGCAGATAAGTTTCACTCGTACTATGCCGAGTGTCAGGTCATTGATACAGAAAACAAAGAGCTTTCACAAGCACGTTTGGCTATGGTTACCGCTACAAAAATAGTTTTGGGTGAGACACTTCGTTTGATTGGAGTCAGTGCACCAGAGAAAATGTAGATATGCCATTACCGAAAAAGTACAAGGAAAAATACAAGATACCATTGAGCGGGAGCGAGGCAGCTGCTTTTTTTATGGCCAAGGTCGTAGGGCTGCTGAGTGTGCTTTTGCTTTTTGCCTTGGGCGCTGATGTCTACCGTTTCATACTCTAAAAATATGGCACACGTTACTTTTTATCTTGTCCGGCATGGACAGTCAGAGTCCAATGCTTTGGGTTTGCTGAGTTCATACCCAGAGGTACCAGGCCGCACCGTGCGACACTTGACTGAGCAGGGTATCAGCGAAGTGAAGGAGACGGCAGAAAAGCTACGACAAGAAAATATCGATGTGATCATTGCTTCGCCACTGACACGTACGGTAGAGACAGCTGCGATTATAAGCGAAGCTACGGGTATACCAGTGCTTCAAGATATTCGTCTGAGAGAGACAAACTTTGGTATCTATGACGCTGGTCCAGTTGAGCGTTTTTTCAATGCCTATAGTAAACCAGAGGAGCGTATTTTGACTGATGGTGGCGATGGGGTAGAAAGCTTTGAGGATATGCGAGCTCGAGTGGTCAGTATCCTTGATGACGTGAAGCGTGAATGTGATGGGAAGAAAGTAGTCCTCGTATCACATGCTGATACTCTGGAGCAGATACACGGAGTACTCGTAGGAGAAAACGTACGGGCAAGCGCTATTGGTTGGTCACCCAAGACAGGATCGATGCTTAAAATAGAATCTATATAGATATGAAGATTATTTTTCTGAATGCTTGGCACGGTAAACAAAAGGAAGAGCTTGAAGCATTTATTCTTGAACACCGAGAAACAACGGATATTTTTTGTTTTCAAGAGGCTAATCAAAATTTGGCAAAAATAACAGATGAGATTCTTTTGGATTTTTTTCAGGCAATTTCTGGTACCAAGAAATCAAGTGAAGAAGGTTTTAATTTTAAAAATAAAACCTATGTACGTAAAGGTGTGAAGATTGAGGATTCAGGTGTGCTTTTGGATGGAGTGGAGGGTGCTGGATTAGCTTTCTGGACCTCACTGGATTTTAAGGGGAGAAAGATTTTGCTTGTGAATGTGCATGGCGAGTCTCGCCCAGGAAACAAGCTTGATACAGAAGCTCGAATTTTTCAATCGCAGGAGATTATAGATTTTTTGGAAGAAAAAGAAGGACTGAAGATTGTAGGCGGAGATTTTAATCTTTTTCCAGAGACACAGAGCGTGAAGCTCTTTGCTCAAAATGGTTATCGCAATCTGATTAATGATTTCAAAATAGATACCACAAGAAACGAGTTGGCATGGAAACTATACCCGGATAAACAATTGTGGGCAGACTATACTTTTGTGAGTGCTGAGGTGGGAGTAAAAAGTTTTACGGTGCCTAAAAATACAGTATCAGACCATTTACCGATGATCTTAGAATTTGCCTAATAGGTGAAGAATTGCTAGGATGAGGCTACAAAGCCTTGAAGAGATAATCACCTCTGAGTCCGTCTACAAGATGTATTTGTAGCCGAGACAGGCTTCAGAAAGAACCCGTCCTTCTCCGCCAGCTGGCGGATTCGGAACGGTAAGTAGAATCTGACGCGAGCTTGGCGTAACAAAGCAAAACGAAGGGTTTGTAGATTAGGTTTCAGTTGGTTTTTCTACCAGCTAACACCTAAAACCTATAAGCTAAAATAAGGTGGTACCACGTCATTGACGTCCTTAGCACAATTTTTGTGTTGAGGATTTTTTGTTTTTAAAGGTTAATTGTATGGGATTTGAAAAATCAGGAGACAATGTAGTACCAATTGGCAAGGCACATGAAATCCGTCAACAAAAAGGGACTGAAGATAGCAACGAGCACAGGGAGGATTTTTTGACTGTCCTTGATGGATATGTAAAAAAATGGGATGTACTCAGTGGGAAATTTAAAGAAATTTCCGATGAAGCAGGTGTGCCAGATGAAGATAAGGTTATAGTGCGTCGTCAGATAGAGATGAATGAAAAAGAAAAAATAAGAATCCTTTTTACAATGAGTCGTTACCGATCGTACGAAGAGTACAAGGAAAAAATAGAAAAGATACTACGTATCTTTCGCACTTTTGATGGAGAGACAAGAAATCGAGCCAATAGAAGTCTTCAGGATATGAGCTTACAGCTGGATGATTTTCTCTCAGTATTTAATGACTATGGATTTGAAGGAGAGTCAGTTAGAATCAAGGAACTTAAAGAGAAAATACTAGAGGGATTTTTAAAGGGATAACACTATGAAAAAAGTAGACGCACAAATGAATTTTCCGGAGATGGAGCAGGAAGTGCTC
>CAYLMF010000038.1:0-6162 GCA_964385005.1 uncultured Bdellovibrionales bacterium
TCTACGTCCGTCCACTTCATAGGGCATTGTGAAACGGCGGAATTTCTAAGAGTACGAAGTCACTCTCTGGAGTAATATCAAGCCTAAGCTCTGATTCTTCGCTGACCGAAAGAGCATCGCCTTGGGTAAGGACTATATCACCTACCTTCACCTGGCCCACACGAATAATCAAGTATACGCCATTGCCAGGAGTAATCTGATATCTTTCTACCTTCTCTTCACTGTAGGTACCACGATAGACGAGAGCGTCCTGATGAATAGCGAGACTATTCTCTCGACCATCCGAAGAAACCACCAGTACCAGCTGATTATTCTTTGGCTCAAAATTAAAAGCCTTCTGGTCATAACGCGGAGCGATACCATAACTCTTAGGCTCGATCCATATCTGAAACAATTCTACTGGCGCATCTGTGTGATTGTACTCTGAGTGCACTACGCCTGTACCGGCGCTCATGACCTGCACTTCACCTGCTCCGATATTCCCCTCTCCGCCAGTACTATCCTTGTGACTCAGCGTCCCCACAAAAGGAATAGTGATAATTTCCATATTGGCATGCTGATGCTCGCCAAAACCAGACTGCGGTCCTATCCAGTCATCATTGATCACACGGAGTACACCAAAGCCCATCTTCGTGGGGTCATAGTAATTAGCAAAGCTAAAGCTATACCTGGTCTTAAGCCAGCCATAATCTCCTCCACCTCGTGATGCACTTGGGATATATTCCATCATAATTCAGCTACTACCTGAATATCCATCTCGAGTACTGTGTCATTTTCACCAAAAAGAAACTTCGTGCGAAAGCGCTTGTCCTCAAGAAAGACTGGGAACCAATGTGCGTCATCTGGCCACATATTCTCAAATGGTATGGCATCAAGCGAAAACCATTCGGGTTTCATCTCTTCTGTCTCCACTGCTTCGCCGGTATAGCGTGTTACATGAAAGACATGGACTTCGAGGATATTCCCTCTATCGTGGGCGAACTCAAATTCATGGATACCTACCTTTTCCACCCTCTCCACTTCTAGACCAGACTCTTCTCGGAGCTCTCTTATAGCACCCTCTTCGATTGTTTCACCTTCCTCTACCTTGCCACCATAACCATTGTAGCGACCAGCTCCAAAGCCTCGCTTCTTCATGGCCAAAAGAATACGATTGTTTTCAATAATAAATGAAAGAGTAAGTATTTTTTTCATTATGATCTCTCAAGAATAATACGCTTAGTAAATCCACCTTTAGCTTCTTTTTTCTCATGCTTGAGTGCCTGTATATCAGCAAGGTCCCATTCATAGTATGCAAGTATAGCATCGATGACTTCTAGGATATCCGCAAGCTCTTCTTGATTGCGAGCTTCTTGAAACTCTTTGACTTCTTCTTCAAGCTTGTGAAGGAGTTTTTCCTTATACTCTAGAGGGCAAGCTACATAGTAACTCGCATCTTCTCCTTTGGACTGAATATGTTCGATAATCTTATCTCGCACCAGTTTATTGTAGGTTTGCATAGGTTTCATATTTCACCTCTATGGTCTCATACATCAAAAAAAGACGCCAGAGAGCGTCTTTTTTCTTTATCTAAAGGAAATCTAGATAGTAATCACCAAGCACATATTAGTACTTCCAGACACTGCAAATGGGACGCCAGCTGTCAAAACCAACTTATCACCCTTCTGAGCCAGTTTTTTCTCGAGGAAATACTTTGGTACAAACTCAAGCACCTGATCAAAAGTATCGAGCTTGGGAATCAAGTGAGGGGTGACATTGGAAGTCAGGGCCAAACTCTGAATAGTCTTGTGGTGCGGGGTAAGAGCAATGATAGGAGAGTTTGGATTGAAGCGTTCTACCAAACGAGCACTCTTGCCGGTCTCTGTGAGAGCTACGATATACTTAGCTCGTACATTGTTGGCAGTCTTGTAGACACTACGCGTGATAGAGTCGCTTATGGGCATTTCTGGATAATCAATTGGCTCTGGAATTTCATTGGCCTGAGCCACGCGAGTCATCACCTCTACTGCCTCTACTGGAAATTCACCGAGGGTGCTTTCCTCAGAAAGCATCACCGCATCTGTACCATCGTAGATAGCGTTGGCAATATCTGACACTTCTGCACGAGTCGGCACTGGACTATGAATCATAGATTCAAGCATCTGCGTAGCAGTAATGACTGGTTTACCAAGAGCATTACACTTAGCAATAATCACCTTCTGATACACCGGCACAAGCTCAGTTGGTACTTCGATGGCCAAGTCTCCACGTGCCACCATAGCACCATCAGCAACTTCGAGGATGGCATCGAGATTGTCTATCGCTTCCTGAGTTTCAATCTTGGTGATAATTGGCACATAGTGAGGAGCCTTTTTCAAGAGCTTCTTCAGATCAAGGACATCCTTAGCAGTACGTACAAAAGAAAGCGCTACAATATCAATCCCCTCTTCGATACCAAAGAGTAAATCTTTCTTGTCCTTAGCAGTGATAGAACTGACAGAGAGGTAAGCGCCTGGGATGTTCACTCCTCTGCGAGCCTTGAGCTCACCACCCACTACCACCTTACAAAAAATTTCTGTACCTTTGACACTCTCCACTACCAATTTCTTCTTGCCGTCATCAAGCATGATGATAGAACCCTTGCTCACTTCTTGTGGAAGCTTAGGGTAGTTGATAGAAAAACGAGTTTCATCACCGATAATTTTTTCTGTGGTAAGCGTTAGTTTCTTGCCATTCTTGATAGTGATACGCTCTGTAGTGTATTCACCGGTACGAATTTTTGGCCCAGAAAGATCAAGAAGAACCGGCAAAGATACACCGAGTTTTTTCTCTACTATACGAGCATTTTTGATACGAGCACGATGCTCTGCATGATCTCCATGACTCATATTAAGACGCATGACATTGAGACCAGCTTTAACTAGTTTCTCAAGCATTTCGACTGACTCAGTACGTGGCCCAATAGTGGCCACAATCTTGGTTTTCTTCTTGATTGGCATCATAAATACATATTTATTAACAGGTTTCAAATTGTACATGAAAAAGAGGCCTCTGACAAGCCTCTTTTACCCCTTTCTTTTCCTATGCTGTCCTTGTGTGCTCCGGAGCACCAATAGCTCCGCATTTTTTATACTTCAGGCCACTACCACACGGGCAAGGATCATTGCGTCCGATCAGCTCTCCATTGTGAATAGGCGCTGCCTTAGTCTGCTCACCTCCAGCAGATTGAGAAGTTCCTTGGAACTGTTCAATATCTTCACTAGCACCTGTAAACACCAGTTGTCGTTTTTCTTCGACTGGCACCTGCTCTACACTTGGTTCTAGCTTGAGGATAGTAGAAAGAAACGTCTTCCGGACACTGTCCATAAGTCCCAAAAACATATCATAAGCCTCACGCTTATATTCTATAAGCGGGTCTTTCTGAGCGATACCCCGAAGCCCAATACCCTGACGAAGATAATCAATTTCATCAAGGTGATTCATCCAGAGTGTATCGAGTGAACGCAAGTAGAGGGCTCGTTGGATATTGCTCCAGGTTTCTTTGTTGAATGCTTTTTCTTTTTCAGCGTGAACTACCTTCATCTCACCGACGAGATACTCGAGAATCATCGAACGCTTCTCTGTCTCGTCCTTGGAGCGGTCATCACGCATAGCGATAAGCTTAGAGAGAGCCTTCTTATCATCAAAGACGGGTGCCAAGGCATTTACTTCCCCTACGATGTCTTCTACCTGCCAGAGACTATCCTCACCTGCACAATGAAACGCAATCAAGTGATCAAACTCTTCAGATAAGAGCTTGAGTGTCTCATCTCGGAAATCACTTGCCTTAAGTACGGTCTTTCGTTTACGGTAGACTACTTCACGCTGCTTATTCATGACATCATCGTATTCCAAGACATGCTTACGCACATCGAAGTTGTAGCCTTCGATTTTTGACTGGGCACTTTCGATAGTTTTGGAAATCAAGCCATTTTGAATAGGTTCATCATCAGGCAGACCCAGTTTGGTCATCATACCCTGCATACGATCACCACCGAAGCGACGCATGAGTTCATCCTCAAGTGAGACATAGAATTGTGAGGCTCCCGGATCACCCTGACGACCAGCACGTCCACGAAGCTGATTGTCGATACGGCGTGCTTCATGACGTTCAGTACCGATGATAAATAGTCCGCCAAGTTCTTTGACACCAACGCCTAACTTGATGTCGGTACCGCGACCCGCCATGTTGGTAGCAATAGTCACGTTTCCTTTCTGACCAGCCTGATTGATAATCAAGGCTTCTTTTTCATGCTGCTTAGCATTAAGGACACGGTGCTCAATACCTTCACGAGTAAGAAGTGCACTCAGGTATTCTGACTTTTCAATAGCAATAGTACCAATAAGTATTGGCTGGCCTGCCTTGGTAATTTCAGCTACACGCTTTGCGATAGCACGAAATTTTGCCTCTTCGTTTTTGTACACCACATCTGGATAATCCTTACGTTGCATACCACGATGTGTAGGGATTTCTACTACATCTAACTCGTATACCTTGGCAAATTCTTCAGCTGAAGTACTGGCAGTACCTGTCATACCGGAGAGTTTGTCATATAAACGAAAATAATTCTGAAACGTAATCGTAGCCAATGTACGAGTTTCCTTTTGGACAGTCACTTTTTCTTTAGCCTCAATGGCCTGGTGCAGACCTTCGCTGTAGCGACGACCGGGCATAAGACGCCCCGTAAAGTCATCAACAATAATCACCTGACCATCATTGACCACATAGTCACGATCAAGCTTAAAGATTACTTCGGCCTTGAGTGACTGCTCGAGGTGATGAACATACTCCACATTGCCTGAAGCATACATATTGCCCATCCCAAGCATACGCTCCACCTCAGTGATACCTTCATCTGTAAGAGTCACCACCTTCATTTTTTCATCTACCATATAGTGCTTCTCGGCTTTGAGTTTGGGCACAATACTCGCAAAACGTTCATAGAGCTTACCCGACTCTGCATCGGGAGCAGAAATAATGAGCGGGGTACGCGCTTCATCGATAAGGATAGAATCCACTTCATCCACAATAGCAAAATGAAGATCTCTCTGGACCATGTCTTCCATACTTGAAACCATATTGTCACGCAGATAGTCGAAGCCAAACTCATTATTGGTACCGTACGTGATATCACAGGCATAGGCTTCACGACGAGTAACTGGCATAAGGTTGGCAGTCTCGATACTGACTTCATCAGTATCCGCCACATTGGTAGTGTACTGATACGATACTCCCTGACCAACGATACAAGCAGTCGTCAGTCCCAAAGCTTCATACACACGTCCCATCCAATTGGCATCACGCATGGCGAGGTAATCGTTGACGGTCACCACATGCACGCCCTTGCCGGTCAAGGCATTGAGATAAATCGGCAAAGTAGAAGTCAAAGTCTTACCTTCGCCCGTTTTCATTTCAGCTATTTTACCTTGATGCAGCACGACACCTCCAAGCATCTGCACATCATAGTGACGCTCACCAATCACTCGGCCAGCAGCTTCGCGTACCAAAGCAAAGGCCTCTGGCAAAAGCTGATCTGTGGTTTCACCTTTGCGGATGCGTTCCTTGAAGTTCTCTGTCTTAGCTTTGATGTCATCATCGGAGAGCTTCTTATACTCTTCTTCAAAGGTGCTGACTTTATCTACCAATGGACGAAGCTTACCGACTACGCGCTCATTTGATCCAAATATTTTTTCTAAAAAGGCCATTTTTTTCTATCAGTAATTTAAAATCGTGCATCTGTATCGACTACCAACTTTTTCTTGAGTGACCGTTCACTTCGTAGACCCAAATCTCTTTTCTTATTACGAAGCTTGGTAATCTGTCCTTCAAGCTCATCGGTTACGGCATCTATAGAAGCTTCTATGCTCTGAGTTGTCTCCTCAGCTCGAAACAGTTCTCCGTGCTCACTGACCATGACTTCGACACGAAAGTTTTTGTCAGGAGCTTCACTAACCTCTACCTCAAACAAAGCACTACCATCTACGAGTTTTGCCAAACGTTCGAGTTTTTTCTCAATATAGGCTGTAGAGCGCTCATTCTTAGTATCACCTTTGTAGAGAAATCGGGTTTTCATAGCAGTATTTTTAGTATTTAGGTATCTACAGTATAAAGCCGAAAGAGCTCTAAGGCAAGCCTCAGAACTC
>CAYLMF010000039.1:0-5961 GCA_964385005.1 uncultured Bdellovibrionales bacterium
TGCGACTCACTCTTGCTAGCCCAGAACAAATTCTTGAGTGGTCTCATGGTGAGATCAGCAAGCCTGAAACTATTAACTACCGTACTCAGCGCTACGAACCAGATGGACTTTTCTGTGAAAAGATTTTCGGACCTTCGAAAGACTGGGAGTGTTACTGCGGTAAGTACAAGCGTATCCGCTACAATGGTATCGTCTGTGATAAGTGTGGTGTAGAGGTGACTCGTGCCATTGTGCGTCGTGAGCGCATGGGACATATCAAACTTGCTACTCCGGTATCACACATTTGGTACCTTCGTGGTGTGCCTTCAAAAATCGGTCTTGTTCTTGGTATTTCACCGCAAGATCTTGAGCGCGTTATCTACTTCTCTGCCTACATCATCATGGATGTCAATGAGGCTTTGAAGGAGCAGACACTTGAGAGTCTTGAAAAGGAATACAAGTCAAAGCAAAAAGAACTCCGCACAGGAGAGAAGAATGAGAAAATGCTTGAGGCTCGCTTGGATGAGCTTAAGGACTACTACAAGAGCACGAAGGACGAGATCAAAAACCTTCGTCCAAACCAAATTGTGTCTGAAGTAGAATACTTCAATCTTTCAAGTCGCTTCGGACAGGTCTTTACTGCTGGTATCGGAGCAGAAGCTATCCGTAAGATTCTTGAGACCATCAATATGGATGAGAAGCTTGAGGAACTTCGCCTCGAACTTGAGTCAAATGAAAACATCGACCAAAAGAAGCTCCTCCAGAGACTGAAAGTATACCAAGGCTTTAAAAAGGCTAACTTGAGCTTTGAATGGATGCTTCCGACTGCTCTTCCAGTTATTCCACCGGACCTTCGTCCGATGGTAGCTCTTGATGGTGGACGTTTTGCGACCTCTGATTTGAACGACCTCTACCGTCGTATCATCAATCGTAACAACCGTCTCAAAAAGTTGATGGCTATTGGTGCTCCAGAAGTGATCACGAGAAACGAAAAGCGTATGCTTCAGGAGGCTGTAGATGCTCTCTTTGATAACAGCGCTCGTCGTGGTCAGGCTTCGACAGCTGCCTCTACTGGACAGCGTCGTGCCCTCCGCTCACTTGCTGATGCTCTTAAGGGTAAGCAGGGACGTTTCCGTCAGAACCTTCTTGGAAAGCGTGTTGACTACTCAGGTCGTAGCGTTATTGTCGTCGGACCGAGCTTGAAACTTCATCAGTGTGGTCTTCCAAAGAAGATGGCTCTTGAGCTTTTCAAGCCGTTTATCATCAACAAACTGATCGAGAAAGAGTATGCACATAACGTGCGTACCGCTGGACGTATGGTGGATGCTGAAACCGAAGAGGCATACGAAATCTTGGATCAGATCATTGAGCACCACTACGTACTTCTTAACCGCGCACCGACACTTCACCGTCTTTCTATCCAGGCTTTTCAGCCAGTATTGATCGAAGGTAAGGCTATCCGTCTTCACCCTATGGTATGTGCAGCGTTCAACGCTGACTTCGATGGTGACCAGATGGCTGTGCACGTGCCACTTACTGATCAGGCTCGTGAAGAAAGTGCGAACATCATGCTTTCATCAAAGAACTTGCTCAAGCCTGCTTCTGGTGAACCGATTGTAACCGCCTCTCTTGATATGGTACTTGGTGGATACTACTTGACTCACATTAAGCCAGAAGGAAAGGGTAAGGGTAAAATCTTCTCTTCTATCAATGAAGCCATGATGGCTTTCCAAAATGGCTATGTCGATATCAACGTGGCTATCAA
This sequence comes from uncultured Bdellovibrionales bacterium, assembly GCA_964385005.1. Taxonomy (GTDB): domain Bacteria; phylum Patescibacteriota; class Minisyncoccia; order Moranbacterales; family UBA1568; genus UBA1568. The sequence continues at coordinate 1,745 of CAYLMF010000039.1, forward strand.
GCTTCTCTACAATGGTGAAGTGATTGAGACCTCAGTTGGTCGTGCAATGTTAAACGACATCTTCCCAGAAGAAATTCGTTTCATCAACGAAGAAATGACCAAGAAAGATTTGAAGAACGTGATGTCACGTATCCTTGAGACTCTTGGACAGGCTGAAGCTGCCCTCTTTGCTGACCGTATGAAGGATCTGACGTTCAAGTCAGTTTCTCGTTCAGGTATCAGTTGGGGTATGGATGATCTCCAGGTACCGAAGGAAAAGAAGGGCTTGATCACTGCCGCTGAAATTCGTGTCAAAGAAGTGCATGATCAGTTCAATATGGGACTTCTCACCAATGAAGAACGCCGTAACCGTGTGATTGAAATCTGGAACGAAACGAAGAACAAAATTACTGACGCAGTGCGTAATACCGTCGACAAAGAAGGTCCAGTACATGCCATGGTGTATTCTAAGGCTCGTGGATCTGAATCAGTTATCGTACAGATGACTGGTATGAAGGGTCTTATGGCTGGTCCTACCGGTGAAACAATCGAACTCCCAGTTAAGAGTTCTTTCAAAGAAGGATTTAACGTGTTGGAATACTTTATCTCTACTCACGGTGCTCGTAAGGGTATGGCTGATACCGCTCTTCGTACCGCTACCGCTGGATACCTTACCCGTCGTTTGGTAGATGTGGCACAAGATATCATCGTTCGTGATGAAGACTGTGGCGATACTGAAGGTACCTTCCTTTATCGTGAAGATTCAGAGAAGCTCGGCATTAGCTTTGCTAGCCGTGTCGAAGGCCGTACCGTCATTGATGCCTTGAAGCATCCTGAAACCAAGGAAGTACTTGTAGCAAAGGGAAGCCTCGTCAACAAGGCAGAAGCTAAGCTTGTGGAAGAGGCTGGTATCAAGGAAGTCCGTATCCGTAGCTTGGTAGCTTGTCGCTCACGTCGTGGAGTGTGTCAGCTCTGTTATGGAATTGACCTTGGACGAAGCAACCTCGTAGCTCTTGGCGCTTCAGTCGGTGTAGTGGCTGCTCAGGCTATTGGTGAGCCGGGAACACAGTTGACCATGCGTACCTTCCACGTTGGAGGTGTAGCTGGATCAGATATTACTCAGGGTCTCCCTCGTGTCGAAGAAATCTTTGAAGCTCGTAACCCAAAGACCGAAGCTATCCTTTCTGAAGTTGATGGTCAGGTAGAGAAGATTGAGAAAGACATAAAGGCTATCAAGATTCTTGTTCGTGGTAACGACAAAGAAGCCTATGAGTACAGCGTCCCTGCCAATGCTACTCTTAAGGTCAAGCAAAATGACTTGGTAGGTGTAGGAACCGTACTTTCTGAAGGTCACATTGACCTAAAGAAACTCTACGCTGTTATGGGTCAGGAAGCCGTACATCGTTATATCGTCCGTGAAATTCAGGAAATCTATGCTTCACAGGGTGAAGGTATCAACGACAAGCATATTGAAGTAATCATTCGTCAGATGATGTCACGCTTCAAGATTGTTGATCCAGGATCAACGATGCTTCTCCCAGGAGATGTCGCTGAACGTGATCAGTTTGAGGAAGCCAACGAAGAGGCTCGCAAGGCTGGTGGACGTGAAGCAACTGGTGAAGCTATGGTTCTTGGTATCACCAAGGTAGCTCTCTCTACAGAATCATTCCTCTCAGCTGCATCATTTATGGAAACCGCTCGAGTACTTATCAACGCTTCTATCGCTGGTAAGGAAGATCGTCTCCGTGGACTCAAGGAAAACGTGATTATCGGACGTCTTATCCCTGCTGGTACTGGTTACCGCGGTAGCGAGACTCCAAAAGTAGAAGCCTAAAGTAAACTTTAGGCTTATAAAGAAAAGCTCCTCTTTACGAGGGGCTTTTTTTGTGCTATACTGGGTGTATAAAGGTAAAAAACGGGTGACCTCTCTCTGAGGACATCCGTTTTCTTTTTTAATAGAAACAAAAAGTACACACTATGACATCTCGCTTTCAAAAAATGGCCGAAGAAGCCAGAAGCTCTGAGGTAAATGAAGCCGCTAAACAAGAGGCTTTAGCTAAGGAACAAGAGGAACTTGAGCGAAAAGCGGCCGAAGAAGGTTTTTTGCAATCACTCAAAAAAAGAGATGAACTGCAAGGTGCCTTAGATGCTCTAGAAGAGTCGAAGAAGGCTTTTAAGGGCGCTCGCAATGAACAGCGTCAGGGACGACGATCATTAGAGGCTGACCGTCAGGATGCTATTGATGCTGGCGTAGAAAATGTGCCAACGGTCTATGAGCTTCTCAAGACAGAAGAAGATGAGCTTGACGCTAATCCGAGTGAAGAAGATTATAAAAATAAAAAACAAGAAGTATCAGGAGCGGCTAAGCAACTAAAAGAAAAAATTGAAGCACTCCGTTCTTTGGGGGTTGACCCTAAGGGTAAGAGTAACGAAGAACTTGTGACGGAAGTCAAAGAAATCAAAGAGGCTGAAGATGTAAAGGTGCGTGAATACGCTCGTCAGAATCCTGATTCCGAGCTTCCTGAAGTCATGGAAGTGCGGCAAGAAATGATTCAAGAAAAAGAAAAGCAATTAGTAGACGAGATATATCATTCCGGGAGAGTACTTTTTGGAGGTGCGACCAATAGAGTTTTGCGTGAATTTGAAAGAAATGGGTGGTTTAGTAAAGATCTCTCGGGTGAAGATTCATATACGAGAGACCAATTACGCGAGCGTTTGCCAAAAGTGGTGTTGCAGGAACTGAAAAAGAGTGATGAGTATAAAGAGACGCTCAAGGCTTTGAGTGCGGATATAAACAAACAAGGCGGTCAATTTGATAGCATAGATACAGAAGCCTTTTCAGGAGCTGTCAAAAAGCTGCTTTTAAATTATAAAGATGGATATAGAGGTGAGTTGAGGCCTATAGACGCCACCCGGGCCCATACTACATGGGAAAACTCTATTCAAACAGAAGATACGCTTCGTATGATTTATGAATCTTTCCCGGGACAATCTGTCCAGGAGTTTGAGCATGAAGATGGTAGTGGATATAAGTATGAATCTTTACCCCATTTAGCGACCCTTTTTGAGGGCGAAGCACTAAAAAAATTCTCCCTTCAAACCTACGAAGCAGCGAGTCTCAAGGGGCGACTTGGTAGATGGGAAAGCGATAGAACGCAAATAACCAGAGAATATGAAGGAGCCAAGACGAAAGAGACTGAGCTTGGTCGTCAAAAAGAAGACGCACAAAGAGGAATAGAGTCACGAGAAGCTACCATTAAAGAATATGAAAAAAGAGAACAAGCACTACGAGAGCTAGTCGCTGGATTACCATTTGTTCAGGAGGATTTTGCTGGTGAACAACTTAAGATCCGTACATCATACAGTGAACTTGGAGTAACTTTTGCAAGTGATACCGAAAGCTATAGAGCTCTTCAGACAGAGCAGTCAGCACTTGAACAAGCAGTCAATAAAAAAATAACAGATGCTCGAACTGCTCTGTACGAAGCTAAGCAAAAACCTCGGCCAAAGCTATTTGGAAAAGAAACGTATGATAGCAATTTGAGTGCTCTTGAGGCTGCAATCACTCAAGCTGAGAGTGCAGCAGAAGAAACAAAAGCGAAGAGAATACAGGCATTTGAGGCACATAATGCCAAAGAGCGAGCACGATCAAAAGATAAAATCATTGAACTGGGTAAGGCAGTTGGCATTGGTTCCTTTGAAGGATCTTGGGAAGACTTCTTGGTGAAAGTGAAACAAGAAGCTGATGCTACTCTTACTAGAATAGAGGAGAGTAAAGTAGCAAGTACCGCCGAGCTTACTGCAATGAGGGAAAGATTGGTGCTTATTGAAGAACGAGCTGAGGCCAATCTGAAAATGATCCAAGAAAAACAAGGACTCCTTGAAAATGAATACAGCGCAAGCAGTCGTCAAATGGCAGAGAGACGGATGGATGATTTGCTGAAGAGTTCACTCTAAAAATGAGCAAGTAAATAATAAATACAAATATATGGGATTTGAAAAATTTGGAATACTTGGAGCGGCAGCTGCTTTGGCGGCGTGTAGTCCAGGCGAAAAAGTTCCTGATAATACCGGTCTTGATAGACCGGAAGCGGCTTCAGTCATGAAGGCTGATGGCGATACTATCGAAATTACGCTCCCAGAAGAGAGTGTAGTGGAACCCACTCCTGAAAACTATCCGCAGTATACCCAAGAGCAGATAGATCAAATTCTTTCTGGTGAAACACAGGAGGTAGATG
>CAYLMF010000040.1:0-5957 GCA_964385005.1 uncultured Bdellovibrionales bacterium
GTTTCTTCTTATTGGTTCAGTGATCAGATAGTGCTCAAGATGAGTAATGCTCACCCGCTTGATGAAAACACACATCGTGATATCTATCGCATGGTAGAAAATCTAAGCATCACCGCTGGTCTTCCGATGCCGAAGCTTTATATCATGGAGGATAGTGCGCTCAATGCGTTTGCCACCGGTCGCAATCCAGAGCATGGAGTGGTCTGTCTTACGACGGGTATTATTGAGCGTCTCGAGTCAGTAGAGCTTGAAGGCGTGATTGCTCACGAGCTCTCTCATATTGGTAATCGCGACACACTTGTCTCTACTGTAGTGGTTATTTTGGTTGGTTTTGTGGCTCTTTTGGCGGACTGGTTTCGTCACGCAGCTTTTTTTGGAGGCGGTGAAGACAGTGATAATCGCGGCCAGGGCCAGGTGATATTTTTTGTGGTAGCTATTGTCCTCTCACTTTTGGCACCATTCTTTGCCACTCTTTTGCAGCTAGCGATATCACGCAAGCGAGAATTTCTCGCAGATACATCGGGAGCATTGCTCACGCGCTATCCCGAAGGTTTGGCTCGAGCATTGGAGAAAATAAGTGGTGACACTGAACCGCTTGAAGCAGCCAATCGGGCTACCGCTCACCTCTATATCTCCAATCCCCTCAAAGGAAAAAGTTTTTCAAAACTTTTTATGACACATCCGCCAATAGAAGAGCGCGTGCAGATCTTACGTAATCTCGATATCTAAACCTGAGCCCTATGCCGAGTTATCAGGAATTTGCTGCTATTGCTCGTAAGCGTTTTCAGGAGAAGAAAGATGAGGGTAAGAGTGGTCCCAAAAAATCAAGTGGTCCAGTCAGCCTTACTCGTCACGCAGAGTACAAGATGAAACAGTACGGACTAAGCATGCAGAAAGTACGGGGCGTAATTCGAAGGCCCTACCGTACCGAGACAGGCGTAGCTGCCAAGACGATAGCCGTTATGCAGCCAGTCTCACCCAAAAAAGAAGCTGGCAAAGAAAAAGAAACATGGAAGCAAGAAATTTGGGTGATGTATCAAAAAGAAGGCGGTGAAGGAAGGAATGCACAGAAAGGACCCCTTTCTCTTGAAACAGGAAAAATGAAAATCATTAGCGCTTGGCGGTATCCGGGGGTCAGTCCAGAGAGGAGTCCTATCCCAGAAGATATTTGGCAAGAGTTGGTAGACCAGAATATTTTAGAAGATAACTAAAAAAGTATGTCAGACACAAAAACAGTAGAACACGATATCTTTGATCAGAAAGATATCGATTCAAATAAATACATAGCAGCCCTTTCTTACTTTGGTATTTTTTGTTTGGTGCCGCTCTTACTCAAACGAGAGAGTCCATTTGCACAGTTTCATGCCAAGCAAGGTTTGGTGTTGGCTATTGCCTTTGCAGTAGGATCTTTTGTTTTTTGGATTCCGCTTATTGGATGGGCTGCTTTTCTCATTCTGGTGGTGACTGATCTTATCGGACTAGTAGCTGTGTTGAGCGGAAGAGCGTGGAGAATACCAGTAGTCAAAGATATCGTCGAAAAAATGGCTTTATAAGAGGATTGTATCTGCTAAAGAATCCCCCTAGAGGGGATTTTTTGTTTTATATAAGCCATAAACAAGATTATTCTCTTGACAAAGAGAGTTTTTAGGAGTATAATATAGAGTCAAGTTAATGAATGCCCCTTACCAATTGAATACAACAGAGAAGGATATTTCCCATGATCAAGTCCATTACCGCAATTGCCCTCGCCGCCATCGCCGCTTTCACTGCTTCGGCAGCGGAAGCCAAGCCGGCGGATTGCCGGGCGCGTGATGTGCGTATCGAGTGCTATCTCGATGCCCCTCATCAATCGGCCGTTTCGCCCAATCAGAACCAGGATGCCAGTGACCCGCAAACGGTCACCACTCGCACCCCGGAGGCAGGAGGCTTTCGCGAGCCCAATGCCAGTCCGGAACAGGTCGCAAGGGCCAATGAATATTCGCAGGCCGCCTTCCGGCAATGTATGGCGGAAGTGCGGCGTGATGAATCACGTCGGGCCTGGAATGAAACCGGTCAGCAGCTGGGTACCGCCCTGGCTGATCGCCTGATTCGTGGCAACAGCTATGGCTACTACGGTGGCAGCAACTATCGTTACAACAATGGAGGCAATCAAAGTCTCCAGAGTTGTGAAGAAGTACGGAACACAGTCTATAGTGACATGCTCCGCGCCACGCCGGCATCCTACTGCGATCGCGTCATGACGTCCACGCGACGTCGCGACGGCACGCTCGTAAACGGCGGCAACGTCGATGAACGCTGTCTGTCACGTTCGGCAGAGCCGTTCGATGCTGGCATGCGGTATCGCGGCAACTAGATCGAGAACCCTCGGTCGCAAGAAAGGAGTGGAATGCAGAAATGCAAACCACTCCTTTTTCTTTTGGTTTCATTTTCTATAAAGACCCGCCCAGCATTTCAACTGAGTATATTTTTTTATGAAGCAATAGTTTTTGAATGCACATTTAAGCTCTTGTTATAGAGATAGCTTGTTCTATGTTGTAGTGCTGGGTATACTAGAGAAGAAATATAAATAAAAATTTACCCAGTTAGACAATTTCAAAGTTGTCTTAAAAGAATTTAAATAATCTTGTAATTTTAAGGGTAAAATATTTTTGTCTATAAAGATGTTTTTAAAATAACTATTTGAAATTGTATTAACGGGCATGTCACAAAAACGTACAAAAATCGTCGCTACTATTGGTCCAGCCAGTGAGTCTAAGGAAATGCTTGAGCGTATGGTGGACGCTGGCATGAATGTTGTACGCCTCAACTTTTCTCATGGTGAGCATGCGTCACATCAGGTTATTCTCGAGCGCGTACGAGAAATTTCTCGTGAAAAAAATCAGGCTATAGCAGTACTGGCTGATATGCAAGGACCACGTATACGCACTGAAGTTAAAGCGGAAATTCCCGTAGAAAAAGATACAGAAGTAACAGTAAGCGATATCGCTCACCCAGAGTGTAGTGCAGAGATTTTGCTCGATATGAAGGGTATCTCAGACGGTATCCTCCCAGGTCACAAGATACTGATTGAGGACGGAACGATAGAGCTTGAAGTGATAGAGCGCGTTGGGGAATGCCTAAAGACTAAGGCTCTAAACAAAGGACTAATCAAGAATCGCAAGGGAGTGATTTTGCCTGATTCGGAGCTTGATCTAGAGATTCTTTCTGAGAAAGACAAACGAGACTTACGCTTTGCGGTGGAGCACCAGGTGGACTATGTCGGTCTTTCATTTGTGGGTTCCGCTGAGGATATCCAGACAGTACGTGATGAAATGCGAGCTATAGCTGGTGAGGGTGTGCGCGTGCCAAAAATTATTTCCAAGATAGAGCGGAAGATTGCTATCGCCAATCTCTCATCAATCATCAAAGCCACAGATGCGGTGATGGTAGCCCGCGGAGACCTCGGGATAGAGATGCCAACCAGTGAAGTAGTGCTTCTCCAGAAGCGAATTATTCATGAGAGTTTGTCTTCAGCCAAGCCAGTGATTGTAGCGACGCAGATGATGAAAAGTATGACCGAGAACCCTCACCCAACCAGAGCCGAGGTGAGTGACGTCTCCAATGCTGTCATAGACCACACAGACGCTATCATGCTCTCAGAAGAATCAGCTATGGGTAAGTATCCGGTAGAAACGATTGCCGCTATGAATGAAATTGCTACCAAGACAGAGGAGTCTCCATACGATGACGTATATCGAGCTCTTAGTCTTAACTTTCGTAATGAGTTTTCGGTATTGGTGCGGAGCGCCTACGAGATAGCCAAGAGTTTTGATGCCAAGGCAGTAGTCGTGATGACCGAGAGCGGCCTCTCTGCTCGTCTTCTCTCACATTTTCGTCCTGAGAAAGAATTGCTGGTAGCTACGAGTGATCGCCGCACCTGGCAGGAGTTGGCTCTCGTCTGGGGCGTCTACCCACATTTGTACGAAGGAGTAGGGAGTACCGAGACTCAGAAAAAGATGCTCCTCGAAGACGCCAAAAAAAGTAACACGCTCTCTCCTGGTGACAAAATCACTCTCTTTATTGGTCGCACCGAGACTAGTGATAACATGAAACTTGTCGGCATCCAAGAAGTACGGTAGCTGTCTTGAAAAATAGCAAGAAAGTATATACTCATTGTAATAATAAAAATATATGCCATTGAAATTTGGAGAAAAAAATATTGTGATATCTTTTATTGTTGCGATACTGTTTGTAACAGTAATTATATTTGTTGGAATAGGAGCCGCACTCTATTTTGGGCTAGATAATCTTATTGCTCTTTTTCCTCTCATACAATACTCAGTCATGCAGGGACTCGGTATTACTATCGTTGTTTCTGCCCTCTCTTTTTTTGTTCTACGTATTATCTACCGACTACACTCAAAGATTTTAGCGGTCACATTGGGTATTATCGTGATTGGAGGTCTCCTCTATATGTGGGCTGATAAGACGTATTCTCCACACTTTGCGATGCCAGCTTTCATGCATGTATATCATCCTGGCGGGGTGCTACCTGATCTGCCACTCAAAAATGTCACGGTATTCATGAAAAATTTCAACAAGTTTGAACGTATTCATGATATTGGCGCTGATCCAAATGATGTACCAGCACCTATCACGAGAGATTGGAATGAAACAGTGAAAATATCACTAACTGCTCAGGAGGTGATAGCAGAAATAGCAGAAGGGATTTATTTTAACTACTGGACTTTTGACAAACAAGTGCCAGGGCCGATGCTTCGCGTTCGCGAAGGAGATATGGTAGAGCTCACTCTTTACAACCATCCATCAAGTTTACATCCGCACACTATCGATCTTCATGCTGTAACCGGACCAGGCGGCGGAGCTGCATTTTTACAGGTTGATCCCGGAGCTTCTAAAACTTTGGCATGGAAAGCTCTGCAGCCAGGGCTATACATCTATCATTGCGCAACAGCAAATGTGAGTACACACAACTCCCATGGCCAGTACGGGCTTATTCTTGTTGAGCCAAAGGAGGGACTACCGCAAGTCGATAAAGAGTTTTATATTGTACAGGGAGAGCTCTATACAAAGGGAACAATTGGCAGAAAGGGTCTGACCATATTTGATGGCAATGCACTTTTAGACGGACTACCAAACTACGTTACCTTTAATGGACGCATAGAGGCTGATGGGTCTCCGCGTATGAAAGTAAAGACCGGAGAAAGAGTACGCATCTTCGTTGGCAACGGCGGTGTCAATCTTATCTCGTCCTTCCATCCTATCGGAGAAATATTTGACACAGTCTATCCTGAAGGCGGTATCGGAGGGCCTTTGTTTAAGAATATTCAAACTACAGCCGTCTTACCTGGCGGATCAGCCATTGTTGAATTTACAGCTGAAGTTCCTGGCAATATTGTATTAGTTGACCATGCTCTAGGTCGTATGAATAAAGGAGCTTGGGCAATTATTGAGGTTGAGGGCGATGCTCGTCCAGACATTTATAACCCGATTAACCCAGCGACGAATACTGAAACAAGTCAAACCACTGATAGGGCGAGTCAACATCAAATGCATCAGTAGAATAGTATGAAACTTGTCGGCATCCAAGAAGTACGGTAGGCTTTTGAATAAAGGAAAGGTGGCCGAGCGGTTTAAGGTACTTGCTTGGAAAGCAAGCGTAGGGGAAACTCTACCGAGGGTTCGAATCCCTCCCTTTCCGCCAAAATTGAAAATCGGAATCGGAAGCAAAAATGCGGTCGGCGCGAAGCGCCTTCTGTTCTGCATTCCCCTCACAAAATCCTGATTCTGCAAGGATTCGCCACGCTCCGCGTGGCTCCTCGTTTGCCAATTCCATATTGTTTATACTGGATTTTATGAATCTATCAGCAAGTTCGAACCGACTATGAGATTTTTTCTCAAAAATCGTGATAAGTTTATTGAATTATTACTCCGTATTGGTGTCGCGGCTGCATTTA
>CAYLMF010000041.1:0-1925 GCA_964385005.1 uncultured Bdellovibrionales bacterium
AAGAACTTTTTACAGTTTAACTAGGGCCTGTTTTTGAGCACTTCTGCTCATGTCTTTGGTGTGATATACTTTTCCGCATGAGCCCAGATGCCAAAACTTTAATCACTGATTTCAAAAAACGCCTAGAACCACAAATTGAGGCGTTTTTTGTGAATGCACGCAAAGAAGCAGATCTCAAAGATCCCTTTATCGGTGAAGCCATAGACCACATGGAAGATATAGTGCTTTCAGGCGGTAAACGTCTCAGGGCCGCTCTTATGTACTATAGCTATCTCGGAGCTGGCGGAGAGAATCGTGACGAGATTCTCAGAGCAACAGTGAGTGTAGAACTTATCCATGCTTTTCTTCTTGTGCATGATGATATTATCGATAGGGATAATCTGCGTCATGGCGTAGCGACGCTTCATGCTCGCTATAGCGACAAGGCCAAGAAGTTTTTCCCAGACAAAGACGCTGCACACTTCGGTAATTCTATTGCTCTGATACTTGGGGATATGCTCTATGCCTTTGGCAATGATGTTATCTTCCGAGCCGACTTTCCGAGAGAAAATGTCTTTCGAGCACTCTCCTGTCTCCAGCGCATAGTGACTCACACTGTGACTGGCCAGGCGAGGGATATCTATATTGAATACCAGGGGAAGGCTACTGAAGAGGAGATTCTCTCTATGTACGAAAACAAGACTGCTCGCTATTCTATCGAGGGTCCTTTGCATTTGGGTTGGCTTTTGGCAGGAGGGGATGAAGAAGTGCTGAAGCTGTATTCGGAGTTTGCTATCCCGGTGGGTATTGCGTATCAGATACAAGATGATATCCTAGGAGTCTTTGGTGATGAGCAAGCTATTGGCAAGCCGGTGGGTTCAGATATCGCTGAAGGAAAGTATACTTTGCTAGTAGCTAAGGCTATGGAACTAGGCACTGGGTCTCAAAAAGATGAGTTGCGGCGTATCTTAGGGATTGGTGAAGGAATTACAGGGCAAGATATAGAGGCTTTTAGAAATCTCCTTACCGAGACAGGCGCGCTAGATGTCTGTATCAAACAAGCTAAAGAGGCTACTGAAAAAGGTCTTAGTATCCTGCCGGAGCTTAAGGAACACCTTACACAAGAGGCCTTTCACTTTTTGTCGGCTTTATCTGAGTATTTATTGGAGAGAAAATCGTAGTATTTATGGAAACTATCCCACATCACGTCGTCATTATCCCAGACGGTAACCGTCGCTATGCCAAAAGCCTTGGAAGAGAACCTTGGTACGGTCATGAGCTTGGCGCCAAAAACACAGAGAACCTTATCAAAAAGGCTCATGCTTTGGGTATTCGAGAACTTTCTTTTTGGGGCTCATCATTAGAAAACCTCAAGAAGCGACCGCTGGAAGAGACACGAGCATTGCTCCGTATCTATGAAACCTATTTCAAAGAACTTCTCAGGAATACAGATATCCATGAGAGTAAGGTGCGAGTACGCCTGATTGGTCGTTGGCGCGAACAATTCCCTGAAGGGCTCAAAAAGATTTTGTTTGAGATAGAGGAGGCTACTAGAGAATATGATCAGTATGGTCTCAATTTTTTCCTGGCATACAGTGGTGATGATGATATGCTTCAGGCTGTAAAAGCTCTAAGTCTGTCAAAGGACGAAGTAAGCCGTGAGTCTCTCAAAGCGGCTCTTATGACCGCTGAACTTCCACCAGTGGACTATATGATTCGCACCGGAGGAGACGCACATCTCTCGGCAGGCTTTATGATGTGGGATACTGCCAATAGTGAATTGTTTTTTTCTGACCTACTCTACCCAGCTTTTGAAGAAAAAGCCTTTGAGGAAGCCATTCTTGATTTTGGCAAGAGGGCGAGGCGTCACGGAAAGTAGGAGTAAGAAGAGGAAATTTTCTCAGAATATGCTCCCAGAAGTCGCTCAAAGAAGGGGAAAGGTTGAC
>CAYLMF010000041.1:2025-5920 GCA_964385005.1 uncultured Bdellovibrionales bacterium
GAAATTTTCTCAGAATATGCTCCCAGAAGTCGCTCAAAGAAGGGGAAAGGTTGACAATTTTTCAATACCCCTCTACAATAGTCATACATTTGAAAATTGCATAGATAAGGGTAAAGAGGGTAACTATACCGCGTACACGACTGAGGTCTGACAGAGAAAAACCACACCGCCTCTTTTTTTGCGTTTGTAAACGCACTTTCTTACACTATTACGTGCAACCAAAGAACAAGATATGGCAAAAAAAGACATGATCCGCTTCGAGGGTGAGGTATTAGAATCTCTCCCGAGCACCACATTTCGCGTAAAGCTTGATAATGGTCACGAAGTTCTTGCTCATATCTCTGGTAAAATGCGCGTTCATTATATTCGCCTTCTCCCAGGAGATCGCGTTATTCTAGAAATGAGTCCTTATGACCTTTCTAAAGGCCGTATAGTCCAACGATTGAAATAAAGTATATATAAAGTATGAAGGTTCGAGCTTCTGTAAAAAAAATCTGTGCTAACTGTAAAGTTATCCGCCGACACGGTAAAGTGCTGGTAATTTGTGCTACTACTCCTAAACATAAACAGCGTCAAGGCTAAATCCATATGGTAAGAATCGCAGGTGTCAACATCCCAGATAACAAACGCGTAGAGATTGCTCTTACGTATATTTATGGTATTGGTCTCACAACCAGCCAAAAAATCCTTAAGGACCTTTCTATCAGTCCTGATACCCGTACCAAGGATTTGACTTCAGAAGAAGCAAATAATCTTCGTGAAGTGATTGAAAAGAAGCATCGTGTCGAAGGTGAACTCCGTCACTTGATCAAACAAAACATCAAGCGTCTCAAAGAAATTGGTTCATTCCGTGGTAGTCGTCACCAAAAAGGACTTCCTTCAAGAGGACAGCGTACCAAGACCAACACTCGTACTGTTCGAGGTAACACTCGTAAGACTATGGGTAGCGGACGTAAGAAGGCAGATAGCAAGACATAATACTCTATGACTGAAGAACTAAAAACAACCGAAGAAGAAGTAGTTGCTGCCGAGGTAGCCGCTGAAGGTGATGCTCCAAAGAAGCGTGTCAAGAAATTGAAGCGCCAAATTGCTAAGGGCCGCGCTACTATTCAGTGTACCTACAACAACACCATTATCTCTATCAGTGATATGAATGGTGCAGTCCTTGGATGGTCTAGTTCAGGTCATATGGGATTTAAGGGAGCCAAGAAGTCTACTCCATATGCAGCTACTCAGGTAGTGCAAGACGTTACTGAAAAGGTAAAGAAATATGGTGTAGTAGAGCTCGAAGTGTTTGTGAAGGGTGTAGGAAGCGGTCGTGAAGCTTCTATCCGTTCTTTGGCCAACAATGGTTTCACCATCGTCGGTATCAAGGATACTACTCCAGTTCCTCACAACGGTTGTCGTCCACGTCGTCCACGTCGTATCTAAAGTTCTAAGAATACTATGGCAAAAAATCTTGATTCAAAATGTAAACTCTGTCGCCGCGCTGGTGAAAAGCTCTTCCTGAAGGGAGATCGCTGTAACACCGCTAAGTGTGCGATGTCACGTCGTCCGTATGCTCCTGGGGTACATGGCCAGAACGCCCGTCGCAGCTCAAGCGAATTCGGTCGTCAGTTGGCTATGAAGCAGAAGATTAAGCGTATCTACGGAGTATTGGAACGTCAGTTCCGTCATCACTTCGAAGAGGCTTCTAAGCTTTCAGGTATTACCGGTGACCAGCTTCTTTCTCGTCTCGAGCGTCGCTTGGACAACGTAGTCTACCGTCTTGGTTTCGCTACTTCTCGTGCACAGGCTCGTCAGCTTGTAGGACACAAGATGTTTGAAGTCAATGGCAAGCGCCAAAATGTCGCTTCAGCTGAACTCAAAGTAGGAGATGTGATCAAAATCAAGGTTTCAAAGACACAGAAGAACTACTGGAAAAACCTTTCTGAATCACTGGCTGCTAAGCAGGATGTACCACACTGGCTTTTCCTCGATGTTGCTAAGGGTGAGGGAAAAATCATTGCTCTTCCAACTCGTGAAGATGTAGGAGTAAGTGTAGACCCTCAGATGGTTGTTGAATACTACTCTAAGTAAATTTAAATAAGTTATTTCATTAAATTGTTTCCGGTGTGCAACCAAAGAAGACTAGGTCCGGTGGCACATTCGAAACCACAAATGTATGTTGGCGATTACATCACCACAAGAGACAAAGTACACAGAGCTAGCCGCTAACCACGGTAAGTTTGAGATTCCTGGATGTTACCCTGGATACGGTACTACCCTTGGAAACGCTCTTCGTCGCGTTTTGCTTTCTTCACTAGAAGGAGCTGCTGCTCACTCTATCAAGATTCAGGGCGTGTCTCACGAGTTCTCTACCATTCCTGGTGTTATGGAAGATGTGGTGCAGATTATCCTCAACTTGAAGCAAGTACGTTTTCGTCTTCATGGTGAAGAGGCTATCAAAATTACTCTTAAGTCAAAGGGTGACGGCGTAGTGACTGCGGGTGATTTCAAGACTACTTCAGAAGTAGAAGTGGTGAATCCAGAGCAGGTGATTGCTACAATAAGCGACAAGAAGACTGAATTTGAAATGGAAGTAGAAGTAGGTAAAGGTCTTGGTTACGTGCCAGCAGAAGCTCGTGAGCGTGAAGAAATCGAAATTGGCGTCATCGCTATCGATGCTATCTATACTCCAGTCAAGCGCGTAAACTACGAAGTAGAAAACATGCGCGTAGGTAAGCGTACTGACTTTGACAAAATTACTCTTGAAATCCTTACCGACGGCAGTATCACTCCTACAGACGCTTTCCAAAAGAGCGTTGCTATCTTGGTAGATCAGTTCCAGTCACTTCAGGTTGGTTCAGCTAAGAAAGAAGAAGTAGTAGCAGTAGAAGCAGAAGTAGTTGAGGAAGAGGCAGCTCCTAAGAAAGAAAAAGCTCCTCGTAAGAAGAAGGCCACTGAAGAAGTGGAAGCATAATTGTCTCTAGAAGATTTCTCGTATGAAACACCAAAAGAAGGGCCGTATATTTGGCCGCGAACGCAATCAAAGAAATGCCTTGATGAAAACTCTTCTTGGAAGCCTTATTATGCATGAGCACATGGCTACTACTGAAGCAAAGGCTAAGGAAGTGAAGAACTTTATTGATCAGTTGGTCAATAAGGCTAAAGTAGCTCGCAAAGATGAAGATCGTAAGGTAGCTCTTATCCGTGACCTTCGTAAGCATATTCCTCTTATGGCAGTAAAGAAGCTTATGGGAGACTTCACGAATCGTTTTGAGACTCGACAGAGCGGGTATGTACGTGTAATTAAGACTGAAGCCCGCAAGAGCGACTCTGCTCGTATGGCTATCATTGAATTTGTATAAAGTTATGGCATCAAAGATTAGCTCAAAAAATACAGATCGCAAGTATCATCTGATTGATGCTCAAGGCAAAGTGCTTGGTCGCCTTGCTACTGAGATTGCTCAAATTCTTTCAGGTAAGCGCAAGGTAGACTATGCTCCACATATCGATGGTGGTGATTTCGTAGTGCTTATCAATACCGACGGTATCGTGGTCACTGGAAACAAGACCAATGACAAAGTATACCACCGTTTTAGTGGTTACCCAGGTGGAATCAACAGCATCAACTTCAAAGATCAGATGAAAAAAGATTCTCGCAAAATTATTCACCAAGCAGTGTATAACATGCTTCCAAAAAACAAGCTTCGTGATCGTATGCTGACTCGTTTGCTTAAGTACAAGGGAGCAGAGCATGATAACAAGACTATCCATATCACCCACGAATAAATTCTATGGCTACAGCACCGAAAAAAACTATCGCTAAAAAGACTCCAGTCGCCAAGAAGGCTGTGGTAAAAAAAGCTGCCGTTAAAAAGGTAGTTGCCAAAAAAGAAGCAGTAGCTGTAGA
>CAYLMF010000042.1:0-5800 GCA_964385005.1 uncultured Bdellovibrionales bacterium
ATATACTAAAAATGGGACAATTCATATTATCCCATTTTTTTGAGTTTTTAGCAACAGTCTTTCTTACTTAAGCTTTATCCCCAATTCAGTCAATTGTTTTTCATCAACTTCTGAGGGTGATTCCATCATAGGATCACGCCCTTCGCCAGTCTTTGCAAAAGGAATTACCTCTCTAATATTGGGCTCATTCTGAAGAATCATCATAAGCCGATCAAAACCAAAAGCAATCCCTCCATGCGGTGGCGTACCAAGCGCAAAAGCTTGGAGCATATGATGAAAATTAGCTTCAATTCTCTCATGAGAATAACCCATAATCTCAAAAACTGCCTTAAGTGTCTCTGGCTGATGATTACGAATACCACCACCCCCTATTTCAAAGCCGTTCAAAGCCATATCATACTGGGCAGCCACTATATTTTCAATATCTTGCTTTGTGGTAAGTTTCTCGATATCACCGGGTACAGGAGCTGAAAAAGGATTATGGGTAAAGGTCCACTCTCCAGTATCAGTTTTTTCAAAAAATGGAAAATCTACTACCCAACAAAAGGCGAGTAGGTTTGGGTCATTTTTATCTTCACGTATATCTGGCTTATCGTTACCGTACTTTTCCATGGCTTCCTTGTAGGAAAGACGTGGAAATGGCACCTGCTGAATACGCTTTTCTGGATACACCTCTGCTACCAGCTTAATCATCAGATCTTCATTGATCTGCATAATCTCTTCCTGAGTAGCAAAGCTCATCTCGATATCAATCTGAGTAAACTCTGGCTGGCGGTCACCCCGAGTATCTTCATCACGAAAACAGCGTGCAATCTGAAAATACCTCTCTACTCCAGCGGTCATCAAAAGCTGCTTGTACTGCTGAGGTGACTGTGGCAGTGCATAAAACTTACCCTTGTCGAGGCGAGATGGAACGATATAATCACGGGATCCCTCTGGGGTAGATTTGGTCAAATAAGGTGTCTCTACCTCTATAAATCTCTCTTGATCAAAAAAGCTTCTCACAAAACGCAAAACCTCGTGTCTTTTACGAAGGTTTTTCTGCATACGATCACTCCGTAAATCAAGATAGCGATATTTCAAGCGAGCAGATTCATTGACTTCTCGGGTGTCGTCAATTGGAAACGGCAAAACATCCGCTGTATTGAGAATCTCAATACCAAGAATTTCTAGCTCTACATTACCATTTACTACGCCCTCTTTTCTGTTACGTTCTGGACGCTCGTTTACATTTCCCTCTACTGCTACCACGCATTCTTCTCTCAAGAGCTTACCCGTTTCCATAGCTTCACTCCCAGGTAAAATAACACCCTGTACAAGAGCGGTGGCATCACGAAAATCAAGAAATATCAGCTTCCCCTGATCTCGACGAACATTGACCCAACCCATTACTTTTACTCTTTCACCTACATGCTCGGAAACATCCTGTATCAACACTCTTTCCATAAAATTCAATCTAGTTTTCTTTACTGGCAAAAAAATCATTTACTGCATACGTAAGCTCACTTGGCGTAATACGTGTTTTTTCAAAAACATTTTGGACTAGGCCAGACTCAAGAAAAGTCTTGAGCGTATCTGCCTCTACAGAAGCAGAGAAGAGAAAGATCGGGATATTTCTACCTTCTTCTGTCTCACGAAGCTTCACCACCATCTCATGACCATTCATACCCGGCATAAGGATATCAGATATAATCATATCGTAACGATTAGCCACTGCTTCGTCATATCCGGCCTTACCATCTCGAGCAATATTTAAGATATAGCCCTCATCCTGCAAACGCTTGGCAAACATCTCTACGAAATCCTCCTGATCTTCAATCAAAAGAATTTTTTTGGCACTAGAAGAAGACTCCGAAACCACTGACTGACTCTCTGTAGCGACGACTGCTTCTCCTTCGCTACTCGGGACTGCCCCTAAACGCTCTTCATTTTTGCCTTGCTCGGTAAACTGACGCAAGAAACGATTTACTTCTTCGATTACTTCTGAAGGAGAAAATTCTGTCTTAGAGATAAAGCCATTGGCACCAAGAGCTACGCACTGGTCACGGTCTTCTTGACTAGAAAGGTTACTAAAGACCACGATACGTAGATCCTTTGGATATTCTGGCTTCGTACGAAGCTCTCGAAGCACCTCCATACCGCTCATTTCTGGGATTACAAGATCAAGTAAGACAATATCAAAATGACTTTCGAGCACTGCTTTGAGTACAGCTTTACCAGTGACTACATTGACCACATCAAAACCGCTTGCCTGAAATTTTTTGACATAAATTTCACCAATAAACGGGTCATCTTCAACTAGGAGAACTCGAATCATATTTTTGCAGTTATTTTATCTAAGAATACCTTATTTATAGCCTTTTTACAAATTCACCCCGTTAGACTTCCTCGTTGAATAGAATTTTGATACAGAACACCAAAAAGAGTAAAAAACGCACAGATTAGACTAAAACTAATTTCTCAGTGAAGTCTAACTTAGGTGAACCTAGTTTGTCAGCATCCAGTTGGGAGAAGTTTCATTGAGCCTTGGATTGATATATGGGAGCTCGATAGTAAATACAGAACCCTTATCCTTCCCTGGAGAATCAGCGTAAATGCGTCCCCCATGTGCTTCTACAAAGTTCTTGCCGACATAGAGACCTAGCCCCGTACCAGAAACATCAAGAATATTTGTTTCTTTGCTACGGACAAACTTGGCAAAGAGCTTTTCTTTGTTTTCTGGTGCAATACCGATCCCTGTATCAGAGACTGTGATTACCGCCCTATCAGTCATACCTACAAGTTTTACTGTCACACTTCCTTCCGGCGTATACTTGATAGAGTTATCTACCAAGTTTGAACACACCTCTTGGATTTTACGTGCATCCATCATCATCTCAGGCAGCTCCTTTTCTGGTAACTCAAGCTTAAGCTCCAGCCCCTTGTTTTGTGCATTGAGGCGAAACACCTCCACCGCTTCTTGGAGGACCTTTTCTATACGTGCAGCATGGTAGTTGTACTGTACACGCCCAGCATCGATACGTGAGACATTGAGCAAATCCTCAGCGAGATTGACCATGCGACTATTAACTAGGTACAACTTGTTGAGTACATCCTGCACGCTTGTACTTACTTCTCCATAAGAACCTTCTAAGATCAGTGAGATATACCCCTTGATAGCGGTCAGTGGTGTACGGAGCTGATGCGAAGCAATTGAGAGAAACTCTGTCTTGGCATTATCAAGTTCTTTCAATTGCTGGTTGGCATTGGTGAGAAGCTCAGTCAATGTCTGCAGGTCTTGCTTACGCTTCAACTCTGCTCGAATAGCGATGGTCATCAAAGCACTGAAGATAAGGATCAAAATGAGCGTAAAAACAATCAGCACACGACCCAGGAGAGAGTCCACAAAGAACAGCTGCGTCCCCACCAAAAGCAAGATAGAAAAGATAAAAATCTGTATTGAAAATATGCGTCCTGTGAAAGAATTGTAGCGGGCCACAGAATACGCCAACGTACCAATAAATACTGGCAAACCAAAAAGTCCCACCTGCCCCAAGAGCCAGTCTTCGGTAAAAGTTCCTATTACCAATCCCAGCATAAAAGTGGCAAGAAAAAAGAAAAGTCCTACCGCTACAGTGAGAATCTCTTGCCAGCGTTCACGCTGCTTAAATATGCCGTAGATTGATTGAGCGATAATAAGAAGGATACAGAAAGCATGCACAAAATATAGACTTGTCACCACCAAGCCTTCTTTGACATCCCTATCACAATTGAGTAAATCAAAATATTCAAGTGTATACGGTGTTGCTACCAAAAACACTGGTACGCTGTACAAAACCAACAAAAGCGCCTTCATCCAAAAAGGTGGCTCATTTTGCTGTACAAAAACATAATTGAAGTAAACGGCTACCACATAAACAGAAAGCTCTACCAAGGTAATGAGCGACCATATAAACATCACCTGGCTGATATCCGGACTAATCCAAAGAAACATATCGAGTACAATCCATAAACACACCAGAAGGACTATCCCCATCAATATACGACTCAGATGATTCTTACGATCTGTAAAAAAGATAAATGCCACCAACGCCAGAGCCAAGAGTAATGGTCCATAATGGGAATAGTAAATCACCGCATCTCCGACATTCGGAGAAAGCGTAAAGAGTGAAAATGGTTCCCAGGAACAGGCGAATGGATTCAGCATAACTTATACTTTACAATGACGTATCGATACTTGGATCATATGGTATTGGCGAGACAGGTACTGGCTCCGTCTCAACTGGCCCACCCGGAGCTGTCGACGGAGGATTCTCACTTGGAATAATTGGCATATTTTCTTCGGTACTCGGAGCTAGATCCGATGGAAATACCGGCGCCTCATCGGTCACTGGTTCTGGTTCTGGAGCTTCTTCTACTGGAACTTCTTTCACTTCTGGCACAGGCGCCACATAGATACTGCACTCTGCTCCCTCAGTTACAAAATCAGACCAGAGAGTCTCATCGCTACACACTACCCGCTCGCAACCCTCTTCTCCCTTTTCACAGACGAGAGGAGCGCATTCTTCTTTGTTGGCATCGCACTCTGCTATCTGGCTTTTTTTCTTGTAGATATAGGTATAATAAAGGGGTGATTGGCTCTCTGTCTCAGCGCAAAGTTCATTTGCATTATTAGAATTATCAGCATCACACTTGTAGACAAAACATGTCTCTTTGGTAGGGTCACAAGTCGTAGTGGCCAATACTTGAAAATCCTCTCTAACGACAAACACCCAGTATGAACTGACAAGAGCTACAAGAGCCAAGAATATCCACCCAAACCAAAGAATAAAACTCTGCTTCTGCATACAAACTTACAGATTTTTGTTTGGATTAACAAAAGGCAATTCCACAATAAAACGAGATCCTTTGCCGACACCATCACTCTCCGCATACACCCTTCCGCCATGCGCCTCCACAAATGTCTTACCGACGAAGAGACCGAGACCACTACCACCAGTATCCATCTTCTTGGTTGTCTCAGTACGGATAAACTTTCCAAATAGCCGCTCAGCATCTTCCTTGGAAATACCGATGCCTGTATCAGTAATCACGACCCGTGCCACTGTAGTGTCGGACTCAATACTGATTGTCACCCCACCCTTTTCGGTATATTTGATAGCGTTATCGATCAAATTGGAGACGATTTCCTTAATCTTGTTGACATCAAGCGTCATCGTTGGTAGCGGTGTCTTTGGCTCCTCATAGGCAATACTCAAGCCCTTCTTCTTGGCGAGTGCTATAAACATATCATAGAGCTCACGCACCACAGGCTCTAGAGAAGTCTCATCCCACTTGTACTGCACCTTACCAGCTTCAATCTTAGAGACATTGAGCAAGTCTTCGACAAGCTGTGAGAGACGGAGATCGATAGTATAAATCTTATGAAAAAGATCGGTAATTTCTGGATTGTCCATCTTGCCATAAGAACCTTCTAGAGCAAGTGAGATGTAGCCACGAATAGCAGTTAGTGGGGTACGGAGCTGATGTGAAGCAATAGAGATAAACTCTGATTTTTGCTTATCAAGTTCCTCTAGACGGTCATTAGCTATAGCGAGGCTACGAGAAAGCTTCTCGAGCTGCTCTTTGCGCTCAATTTCCCTCTTGACTGAGCGAATGAGGAAGTACCCTGCCACAATAACCAGAAAAAAACTGACTGAATCAAGTGCTATATCCGTGGCACTGCTGGCATAGAAAAACTGTGACCCAATAATAATAATCAATCCAAAAATCAAAGCCTGAGCTCCAATCATCTTGATATCAAAAGCCTTGAAACGAACAA
>CAYLMF010000043.1:0-5384 GCA_964385005.1 uncultured Bdellovibrionales bacterium
CTCAGCATGAGAAGTGTGTTTTTTCTCGTAGGTATTGCCACTCCAGGCATTAAGGACAACAGCAGGGGCAGAATCTTCTTTTGGGGTTTTCTTGAGAGCTGGTTGAGGAGGAGTGGTCGCTAAAGGTGTTCCAAATTCTATAGCCATCACTGCAGCCATATCTATTTCGTTTATCAGTGCTGTACGCAGAAATTGACGGAATCCCTCTTTTGTCATGCGACTTGCTTGCTTTGTGAGGTAGTCGAGAGGGAAAAGGGCAAGGAGTTCAGGGGTAATCAAAAGCAGGGTATCATCCTCAAGGAGTCTACCGCTTGAGACTTCTACAAATGTCTTCAGAGGGTGTACCTCAGATTCACTTGAAGCTAGACCAGCGCTGATCTCGGAAAATTGCCCCTGACGTAAAAGAAGGAAAGCACCTTCTCCGGTAACAGAAAAATGCAAATTATTTTTTTCAACGACTGCAAGAGCGCCGTGAAGTTTACCAAGCCAAGAGACGTTTCCATGTTTGACAAGTTCAGCGAGGGCCACATTAACCTTGTGAAGAGCCGCTTCAAAGCTCTCAATAGGACCGCGCCGAGGGTTATTGAAGTATTCTTTTTTGGCTACAGAGGCAAGAAAGTTCACAATATAGGCAGCGTCTTCTGATTTCTCATCAACTTCAAAGACACCTACCAAAGAGCCAAGGTCGAGCTTGCTGACATTTTCTCCAACAGCTTGAAAAACCTTTACAAAAGGTTCGTAGGCACGTTTATCAGCAACTAAAATTTCATGAAATGAGCGCGAGAGCTCACCCGCTACTGCTTTTTTGAGAGGAGTCTTTTTTTCTTTCATATTCTAATTGATAGTATACCATAAATTTTTAGTGAAAACCTTTAAATGGGCCATTTTAAGGAGATTCCAAGAAGTCTTTTTTTTGACGGCCTCCTGCTTTTTGCCTATACTTCCTTATAAGGAGGCTTTTTTGAGGATAAATACTATATATTTCTGCTATGTCACTCGCATTATTTGATACTCTTTTTGGCTCTAAGGCTCGTGCTCGTACACTGCGTTTTTTTGTTTTAAATCCAGATACAGAATTTTCTTCTGCTGATATAGCAGAAAAGACTTTGGTATCACGCAAAGACATTGCTCGTGAAATACTTCGACTTGTGAAGATGAAGTTTTTACTTGAAAAAACGAGAAAGGGTAAGAAGGTATATATTCTTAATCAAGATTTTCCATTTAACCCTGAGTTACATAGTCTTGTTTCAAAGCTCAACGTAGAAGCTCAGTCTCAGATTTTTCGTAAACTAAAGACGGTTGGTGAAGTGAAGCTTATTCTTATTAGTGGACTATTCATCAATTATCCAAAAAGTAAGGTAGATATGATTTTGGTCGTAAACAACGAAAATCCTACCAAGCTACGTCATGCTATTGCCCATCTTGAAGCCGAAGTAGGCAAAGAGATTCGTTACTTCCTTATGAATGCAGAAGATTTGCACTATCGTCTCAATATGCTCGACCGTTTCTTTAAGGAATTCCTCGAGGGTCCGTATGAAGAGGTTGTCAACAAAATTCCTGAACTAAAACGCTTTATTGCGGGTCTTAAAAAGTAAAACAAGTACATAATATTCATGGAAGCTATTCTTTACATGGTGGGGGGTATAGGTATAGCGAGCCTTTTCTTTGGGCTCTTTTTCTTTCTGAATCAGAGACAAAGGCCGGAAGATACTCAGGGCGTGGTCTTTGAAGAGAAGCTTGGAAAATTGACGCAGAGCTTCGAAGAGCGTATGGGGTTCTTGGCTGTGAGCATGAACCAACAGCTTTCTTCGTTTCAAACAACTCTCGATAAACGTCTACATGACAATAGTAATCGTCTGGATCAGCGTCTCGATGGGGCAGCTCGGTCATACGCTGATGTACAGCGTAGTCTAGAGGCTATGCGCCACTCTAGTGAAAAAATACTTGAGGTAGGAAAAGAAGTGGCGTCACTCCAAGAGATCCTAAAGGCTCCTAAGATACGTGGAGGTTTTGGGGAACTTCTTTTGAAAGATCTTTTGCAGCAGATGCTTCCAAAACAGCACTTTGCCCTTCAGTATGCCTTTAAGAGTGGCGAAGCAGTGGACGCGGTTATCTTTCTCCAGGGGGGAATTATTAGTATTGATTCCAAATTTCCACTCGAGAACTTTAAGCGAGTAGTGACTGCTACAAATGCCGAAGACAAGAAGGCTGCGCGTAAGCAGTTTTATACTGATGTCAAAAAACACGTAGACGCTATAGCGAACAAGTATATTTTACCTGACGAAGGAACGCTGGATTTTGCGCTTATGTATATCCCAGCAGAGAATGTCTATTATGAGACCATCATCAAGGATGAAGATGAGCAAGGATTGATGAGCTACTTTACTGACCATCGAGTTATCCCGGTTTCCCCAAACTCATTCTATGCCTATATGCGGACCATTCTCTTTGGACTTCAGGGTATGCAGATAGAAAAACGAGCGAAAGAAATTATGAATCAGCTCGAGCGCTTAGCGCGTGAACAAGATAAGTTTTCTCGTGAGTTTGAAGTCTTGGGTGGTCACATAGGAAACGCTCGTAAGAAGTATGAAGATGCGGAAAAATATCTCCATCGAGTAGGTGATTATCTTGATCAGGCGCGTTCAGCTGAAGTCTTAGATACACCAGAAGAAAAGGCAGTTAAGGCACTGGATTAAAGCGTATGACACATTCTCTCGATACAAATGAATCTGAAGAAAATCAGGGAGCGAGCTTTCTTGAAAACGCATTTATCAAAAACTTTCTTCTTGGGAGTGGTTTATTTTTGGTTGCTGGTTGGGGAATCCTCCTGTACTTTATCCGACCACGTGAAACACCTCTGATACTGCATTATAATGTGTACTTTGGGGTGGATCTTTTGGGGAGTTGGTGGCAGGCCTATCTTCTTCAGGGAGTAGCCACGGTCCTTCTTTTTCTTCATATTTTTTTGGCTTACTCTTTTTATCAAAGGAAAGATCGCTTTGCGTCTTATATCCTCCTCTTAGCAAGTAACTTCGTACTTTTTGGAGTGGCGCTTGCAGGTGCCAGTATTGCCTACATTAACTACTAACAGATGTCTCTTTACGGAACTCCTTTTATCTTAGCGTTGGGTCTTAGTCTGGGTATTATCCTCCTTTTCTTATTGGTGCCTCTTTTTCATAAGCAGGTGTGGCGTACGGGTAAGCGTCATGAAAGCAAGCAGCATCTTTCTCGCTTAGGAGGGGTAGCTATTATCGCTGCCTTTATTTTTACGACACTCCTTGATCCAAACCTCTTTTTGTCTAAGGCTATTATTGGGCTTATTTGTGGAGCTATTCTGATCCTATTTTTTGGTCTTTGGGATGATTTGTACTCTCAGGATTGGCGAGTTCAACTCTCCTTCCAGGTTGTACTCTCTCTTCTTATGGTCATTTTCGGTATCCGTATTTTGTCTCTCAATATTCCCTTTGGAAACACCCTCTTTTTTACGGAGCAGTTTTGGTATTTACCGAGTGTTTTTTTGACACTGGTATGGTTTCTGGTAGTCATGAACGCCATGAACTGGCTTGATGGTCTCGACGGTCTAGCGGGTGGTGTGAGTTTACTCGGTCTCTTTACGATTACCCTTATTGCCCTTCGTCCAGAAGTCAATCAGCCACCAGTTGCTATACTGGCTTTGGTTGGTGCGGGTGCTACACTCGCCTTTCTTTTGTTTAATTTTTATCCAGCGCGCATCCTCTTAGGGACAACAGGATCACTTTTTCTTGGTTTTTTGATTGCACTTTTGGCTATTATTTCAGGTACCAAAATAGCCACAGCACTGATGATTCTCTCGTTACCGATCGCCGATGCTCTTTGGGTGATTGTGGATAGGATACGCCATAAGCGCTCTATTTTTCAGGCAGATCAGAGTCATTTACACTATCGTCTAAGAGACCTCGGATGGTCAGAGCGGCGCATATCGTGGTTTTTTTATGGAGCTACGGGACTTATCTCTATACTCGCTCTCTCTACCACATTGACCAGCAAGTTTGTGGCATTGGTTTTGATTAGTATAGTAATAGGGGGTATTCTCTTTTTTGTCGCATGGAAAAGCAAAGCATAAATCCAAAGTATCAGGCTTTAGTTATCATCGGAGTGCTCGCACTCGGGGCACTTTTTTTGTTTTGGCCAAAACCATTGCACCAGCTTCGTCAAGGAGAAGTGTACCTAGAGGTAGGGGAATATGGATACAAGACAGCCGTTGCTCGTACCAGTGAAGAGAGGGCGAGAGGGCTTTCGGAGAGAGAGGCTCTTTGTGAGGATTGTGCGATGTTATTTGTTTTTGATACGCCTGGTCTGTACGGTTTTTGGATGAAGGGCATGCGTTTTCCTTTGGATATTTTGTGGATTCATGATGGTCGAGTAGTGCACAAGGAAAGCAACGTGAGTGAGAAGCGGGCAGATGTTATGAAGCCAGCTGTAGAAGCGGAAATGGTACTCGAAGTTAACCCTAACCCAAAGATACAGGTGGGAGATGAAGTACAGATAGAAGAGAAATAAAAAAAGACAAAACAAAAACCCCGCGTTGCGGGGTTTTTGTGTAGAAAGAACAGAGAGTGTTGACTTAACGGTAAGCGCTCACTTTGTGTGAGAATTGCTTCAAGTGGTTAAGCTGGTATTGGTTGAGATTTTTTGAGCTCGCAATTGCTTGCTGGATAGCTTCTTTAGAAAACTCTACTGACTGACCAGGGTTGATAGAACCCTTAGGAGCAGCATGTTTTCGAAGATAATCTTCTACGTATACCTTGTGTTCAGCAGATATGCTTGAATCAGGATTCTTCTCGAGGTAGTGAGCAAGTGCTCGACGAGCCAGGTGAGTTGAACCTTCACCCTTGGCTGCCTTTTCAACAAAAGCAGTTTCGGTTTCTTGGCTCAATTCTTCAGGAACAGCTACTTTGTTTTCTGCTTTGTCAGCAGTCATAGCGCCGTCTTCAGTTTCTTCGCTCATTGCTTCGTCAGTTGCTTCAGGCTTTTCACCCTTGGTATCAAGTAGCTGAGCAATGTCTTCGTTTTCGCTGGCGATTTCTGAACGCTGTGAGTATGAATAAATACCCAAGGCGATAGCGGCAACGATGAATACGCTGACGATGATGCGGAGGTTTTCTTGAATCCAAGCTCCGGCCTGAGAAGTTTCTTCGTGGTTATGATCTTCCATGTAAATACACCTCTCCTTCTAGTTTTAATCTGTCGAAACAGATGTAGGATATTAAATTTTGAAAGTGCCGCTTGCGTTGAAGCGATAGAGAGACTACGAGTAGTCTGCCCATCGACCCCTTCTATATACAATGGTACGTTTTTTCGCTTATTTGCGCAATTGTGACAAAAAAAGCCTTTTGTGGCGTAGT
>CAYLMF010000044.1:0-5047 GCA_964385005.1 uncultured Bdellovibrionales bacterium
AACTGTCCTGTTGTACCTGCTGAAGTTACTTGCACCTGTGAGGTTCCATTTCCATACAAAACACCGTTCGAAGTGAGTGTAGTAGCTCCAGTGCCTCCGTTAGCGACCGGGAGGGTTCCTGTTACTTCTGTAGCCAAATTTATATCAGTACCCAGAGTTGAGGCGATGGTGATGGTACCACTACCATTTGTTACGGTGATGCCTGATCCCTGAGTGAGAGTAGCTAATGTGTACCCAGTACCATTACCGATAAGAAGAGTCCCGTTAGCTGCAGAACTGCCATCTACGCCCGTACCTCCACGAAGAACGTTAAGTTGATTCTCTCCGACAAGCGATGAAGTACCATTGAAATAAGCCACTTGGCCAGCCGTACCACTTGCAGAGGCTCCGCCGACACCGCCAGAGGTACACTTCCACTCCGTAAGACTGTCATCCCAAGCCAATACATCATTATTACTACACCCCTGAAGCAGAGTAAGTTCATTTGACCCAGCTCCCTGAAACTCAAGACCTGAGTAAGACGAAGTACCTCCCGCACCATCTGAGGCCGTTAGCAAGTCAATTGCCAATGTCAAAGTAGCCCCCTCTGAACCAGCAGCTCCACCACTGATACCGTTACCATTAGCTACAGATGTCACATAATTTCCTGTTGTATTAGTGGTAAGGGCAATAAGATTATTAAGACTTGATGCTCCGGTACCACCGTTTGCTACCGGAAGGATACCGGTTACTTCTGAAGTAAGGTCTACTGATGTGCCCAAAGTAGAGGCAATTGTAATAGAACCAGCACCTTCGGTAATAGTAACGCCTGTACCATCAGTAAGTGTGGTAAGGGTATATCCAGTACCATTACCAATAAGAAGCGTACCGTTAGCGGCAGCACTTCCATCTACACCTGTACCTCCGCGTACTACATTGAGTTGGTTTTCACCTTGAATAGCAGATGCTCCTGTAAAGTAAGCAGCTTGCCCAGAGGATCCAGAAGCAGTAGCGCCACCTACACCAGAAACGGCAGCACAGTCCCAAGTATTAGTGGTATCGTTCCATGAAAGAACATCGTTATTGGTACATCCCTGGAGCAAAGTGAGCTCGTTTGATCCGCTTCCTTGGAACTCAAGCCCTGAGTATGAGGTAATGCTGCCTGTTCCATCAGCTGAATCAAGAAGATCCACTGCAAGCGTTGGTGTACCGCCTTCTGTGGATGAACTACCAGAAATACCATTGCCATTAGTGATAGTGGCAACGTAATTACCCGTCGTATCTGTTGTAAGAGCAACTGAGTTAGCTTGAATAGTAGCTACACCAGCACTCGTAATAGCTACATCGCCACTCATGGTAGCAAAAGCTGGGGCAGCACCTGTACTACCAAGAAGCAGTTGGCCGTTTGTGCCAGCTGAAGTTACTTGCACAGCGGCTGTACCATTACCATAAAGCACTCCATTTGAAGTAAATGTGGTAGCGCCGGTACCGCCATTAGAAACAGGTAGCGTACCTGCTACTTCGGTCGTTAAGCTAATATCTGTACCGAGGGTTGAGGCAATAGAAATAGTACCAGCACCATTAGTGATAGTGATACCTGTCCCCTGTGTGAGGGTAGCTAGTGTATATCCAGTACCATTACCGATAAGAAGTGACCCATTAGCGGCAGCACTTCCATCCACTCCAGTACCACCATATTGTGGAGCTACTGCTGTACCTTGCCATGTACCAGATGTAATCGTGCCAGTACTTGTAATATCACTCAAGTTTCCGGTTGTTATGACTGTACCACCTGCATTTGGAAACACATACGTACGGTTTGCTGATAAATCAGTAACATCAAAAGTACCGTAGAAAGTAGCTCCTGCTGATTCAAGGATTGCGAGTTCAGATGCATCGTTATTAAGGACAATGTCAAAAGCGCCAGACTGTGACCAGTCGGCCGTAAGGTCGCCGAGAGCAAGAGTAGGTGTGCCACCTTCGGTAGAACTTGAGCCAGATATACCGTTACCAGCTGTGATAGTAGCCACGTAATTACCAGTTGTATCTGTAGTGAGAGCAACTGTATCAGCCCCAATAGTAACTACACCGGCATTAGTGATAGTAGCGTCACCGCTCATAGTAGCGAAAGATGGAGCTCCAGCAGTGTTACCCAAGAAGAGCTGTCCATTCGTTCCGGCCGCAGTGACCTGAACTGCTGATGTGTTGTTACCAATCACAACACCGTTAGATGCTAGCGATGTAGCTCCAGTACCTCCGTTAGCTACCGGAAGCGTACCAGTTACTTCTGAAGCAAGATCTACTGAGGTACCGAGAGTTGTTGCAATAGTGATAGTACCAGAACCATTAGTGATAGTAATGCCAGTTCCTTGAGTAAGTGCTGCCAAACTAAATCCTGTACCGTTACCGATAAGAAGCTGTCCGCTTGTAGCAGCTGAAGCATCTACCCCCGTTCCTCCTCGTGATACATTGAGCTGATTCTCACCCTGAAGGGCTGCTGTCCCTGTAAAATACGCCACCTGACCAGTAGCACCACTCGCCGTTGCGCCACCAGCTCCTGACACCGCACCACAACCCCATTCATTCGTAGTATCATTCCACAAAAGTACATCATTATTGGTACACCCCTGAAGAAGAGTCAATTCATTTGATCCACTCCCCTGAAACTCAAGACCAGAATATGATGCTGTACTACCGGTACCATCTGCTGCAGTAAGCAAATCAACAGAAAGGGTCAATGCTCCACCCTCAGATCCTGCTGCCCCTCCACTAATACCATTGCCGCTGGTAACTGTGGCAACATAGTTACCTGTAGTATCTGTCGTGAGAGCAACTGAGTTCGAAGAAATAGTAAGGGTTCCAGTATTAGTGATTGTAGCGTCGCCTCCCATGGTAGCGAAAACTGGAGCAGCACCCGTGCTACCTAAGAACAATTGACCATTGGTCGCGGCGGCAGTCACCTGGATTGCTCCTGCACCATTACCAATAAGTACACGGTTTGAAGTAAGTGAAGTACTTCCAGTACCACCATTTCCTACTGGCAGCGTACCTGCCACTTCCGTTGTTAAGCTAATATCCGTACCAAGGGTTGAGGCGATAGTGATAGTGCCAGCACCATTAGAGATAGTGATACCTGTCCCCTGTGTGATGGTTGCCAGCGAGTAACCTGCACCATTACCAATAAGAATTTGTCCATTTGAAGCAGATGATCCATCTACGCCCGTACCTCCACGGAGGACATCTAATCTATCTTCCCCAACCAAGTCAGACGTACCATTGAAGTAGGCTACTTGCCCTGCTACACCACTTGCCGTAGCGCCACCAGCTCCAGCTACTGAAGTACAAGTCCACTCAGTAGCAGCATCATCCCACAAAAGCACATCTTGATTCGTACATCCCTGAAGGAGTGTCAGCTCATTTGATCCTGTTCCTTGGAACTCAAGACCTGAGAATGATGAAGTATTTCCAGTTCCATCACTTGATACCAATGTATTTACAGAAAGCGTCAGCGCGGCTCCCTCTGAACCAGCTCCACCGCCACTGATACCGTTACCTGTGGCAATAGAAGCTACATAATTTCCAGTTGTGTCTGTTGTGAGAGCAACCGCATTTGCCTGAATAGTAGCTACGCCAGCACTCGTAATTGCCATATCACCACTCATAGTAGCAAAGGTTGGGGCACTAGCTGAAACACCTAAGAGAAGCTGTCCATTGGTTCCGGCTGATGTGACTTGAACAGCACCGGTACCATTACCTAAGAGAACTCGGTTAGCTGTCAGGGTTGTTGCTCCAGTACCGCCAGCAGAAACAGGAAGGGTGCCAGACACTTCTGTAGTCAAACTAATATCCGTACCAAGGGTTGAGGCGATAGTGATAGTACCAGAACCGTTCGTTACCGTGATACCACTACCCTGAGTAAGGGTTGCTAGTGAGTAACCAGAACCGTTACCGATAGCCAGTTGACCATTTGTAGGTGTTGCAGAAAGACCTGTACCCCCATAACCTACCCCAATAGCTGTCCCATTCCAAGTAGCTGAAGTGAACGTCTGACCTCCGTCAGTTGTAGCTAGCGTTCCTGCTGCATCTGGAAGTGTCAGCGTTCTGTCGCTTGAAAGATCGCCAGCATCCAAAGTAGCAAAGAAAGTATCTCCAGCTGACTCAAGGAGTGAAAGTTCTGATGAAGCATTGTTTAGGACAATATCGAAAGCACCGGTCTGATTCCAGTCGGCTGTAAGGTCGCCAAGAGCAAGTGTTGGTGTACCACCCTCTGTAGCTGATGAACCAGAGATACCGTTACCAGCTGTGATAGTCGCAACGTAGTTTCCAGTTGTATCTGTTGTGAGAGCAACTGCGTTTGAAGAGATGGTGATTACACCAGCATTAGTGATAGTAGCGTCACCGCTCATTGAAGCGAAGGCTGGGGCACCACTTGTATTACCAAGAAGAAGCTGTCCATTAGTTCCAGCTGATGTGACCTGGATTGCTCCGGTACCGTTGCCGTAGAGGATTCCATTTGAGGTAAGAGTAGTTGCTCCAGTACCTCCGTTAGCTACTGGTAGAGTACCAGTTACTTCTGAAGCAAGGTCGATGT
Source organism: uncultured Bdellovibrionales bacterium (assembly GCA_964385005.1). Lineage (GTDB taxonomy): Bacteria > Patescibacteriota > Minisyncoccia > Moranbacterales > UBA1568 > UBA1568. The sequence goes on from CAYLMF010000044.1 coordinate 4,571, forward strand.
CTGTACCAAGAGTTGAGGCGATAGTGATAGTACCAGAACCGTTCGTTACCGTGATACCACTACCCTGAGTAAGGGTTGCCAGTGAGTAACCAGAACCGTTTCCAATGAGGAGAGATCCGTTTGAAGCGGCTGAACCGTTGATACCGGTACCGCCACGTGATGGATTCAGTTGGTTTTCGCCAGAGAGAGCTGACGTTCCGCTAAAGTACGCTACTTGTCCTGCTACACCTGTTGCGGTAGCGGCACCTGCTCCTGCGATAGAAGAACAAGTCCACTCATTAGCAGTATCGTCCCATGAAAGCACGTCGTCCTCTGCACATCCCTGAAGGAGTGTCAGCTCATTTGATCCAGTTCCTTGGAACTCAAGACCTGAGAATGATGAAGCACTTCCTGCTCCGTCAGCTGAATCAAGAAGATCAACTGCAAGTGTTGGTGTACCACCCTCTGTAGCTGATGAACCAGAGATACCGTTACCAG
>CAYLMF010000045.1:0-4921 GCA_964385005.1 uncultured Bdellovibrionales bacterium
TTTCTTAAAAGTAAAATACCTCCCAAACGGGAGGTATTTTACTTTATGAGGAGAGAGAGGGATTCGAACCCTCGAAGGCTTTCGCCTTGCCACGTTAGCAGTGTGGTGGTTTCAACCAGCTCACCCATCTCTCCTAAGCTATTTTTATAAAGAAGAATCGAATGGATCATCACTGCCTAGCCCATCCCTGCCCGCCTCTGGCGGGTCTCCTTTTTTTGAATGCCAACTGAGGATATATCCTATAATTGAACTTTCCTAGCTTAGCAAAGGTTACCGACAAAATCAAGTCTACATAAAAGCCCCTGTAGAACCAGGGGCTTTGAGAAAATTTTCGTCTCTCTTACATTCCACCAGACGACGAGCTGTCTTTGCCTTGGCCAAAACCAAGATACAAAAACACTACAGCTATCACAAGATGCAGTACGTTGTCAGCCAGGTTGACTGGAATAAGACCCAGGACCGTGGTACCAGAGATAAACCCAAGCACAGCGACCAAACCATACACTATTCCAAATACTTTGGAGAAGGTACTCATGGCACCCCTACCCATACTGACTGCGACCAGAGCCAAAGCACCTGTGAGAATATGGATAATATTGTGAAGCGCATCAACTTCAAAAATACCCAAAAGTGGATTGTTTACAAATCCCAAAACGCCAATAGCGAGAAAGATAACACCAAAGATAGTTAATATATTTTTTTGCATAAGATTAAAATTATCATGGATAACAATGAAACCTACGCCGTGTATCGACCTGGCACACTCGTTTACAATTAAGAAAAGGAAATAACTACTTTTAGTATACACCTAAATACAGTCTCTATTTTAAAAAATGTCAACCACAACTATCCTCTTTGTTCTACTCGAGGACCGTCCTCGAGTAATTACTTTAGATAAAACAAAAAACACCCTTCGACAAGCTCAGGGTGTCTTTTGTACTTTAAAACAGAAACGCTTACCAACGGTTCTGTCCGCCACGATCGTCACGTGGTGCACGTTCCTCCATAGGACGAGCCTCGTTAACGATAAGTTCGCGACCATCAAGCTCCTTGCCATGCCACATTTCGATAGCCTTCTGAGCGTCAGCGTCGTTTTCCATTTCTACAAAACCAAATCCGCGTGAACGGTTGGTCATGCGATCCATGATAATACGAGCAGAAGCTACAGGTCCAGCCTGAGCGAATGCATCCTGCAAGCCCTGATCGGTTGTGCGGTAAGCCACACCACCTACATAGAGTTTAGTTGCCATATCTTGTCTCACTTATAATTATCTGTAAGCTGACCTTCAGCAGACCCGGGTCTACTATGCTATAAGTGCTTGAGTGGTAACTCAAAGCGCTTAATACGGCAAGCGTTACTCCAGCGTGAAAAACTTACATCAACCTTATTATACGCCTATTCAAAGCAAAAGTCAATGCCTAGACATGACAAGTGGGCTCTATCCCCCGCTTTTCAAAGTATCTTTGGTGGTAGTCCTCAGCCGGATAAAAAGTGGTCGCAGGGACAATCTCAGTTACTATCGGACGCTCCCACTTTTGCTGTACTTCTGGTACCGAAGCCTCTGCCTCAGCTTTTTGGATATCATCATGAAAAAATATGACTGAGCGATACTGACTACCCCGGTCGGGCCCCTGCTGATTGGGTGTGGTCGGATTATGATTGGCCCAGAAAATTTCAAGCAAAGTCCTATAACTCGCTTGCGATTCATCATAGGTTACCTCCACCGCCTCAGCGTGTCCAGTCACGCCAGTGCACACTTGTTCATAGGTAGGATTCGGCCGAGTACCACCTGTATACCCTACTACTACATCCGTCACGCCAGGAATAGCTCGAAACAAACTTTCCACTCCCCAAAAGCACCCTGCCCCAAATGTCGCTTGCATCATAAATTTCTAATACTTAGTTTCATCAGGAACAAACACCAGCGCTGCTCCATTGATACAGTAGCGTAGTCCTGTCGGCTCTGGACCATCGGTAAATACGTGTCCGAGGTGTCCGCCGGCTTTAGTAAGGACTTCTGTGCGAGTCATACCATGACTACTGTCTGTCTTGGTCATGACTACATCTTCACTTACAGGTGCCCAAAAACTTGGCCAGCCTGTACCGGATTCATATTTTTGTTCACTTCGGAAAACTGGTTCCATGGTATCGGCAGCATAGTACGTACCAGCTCGCTTCTCTGTATAGAGTGGGTGTGAAAAAGGAAGCTCCGTCCCGCCTTCACGAAGAATCCTTGCCTGCTCTGGCGTAAGCGGTTTGCACCCTACACCTATCTCACAGCTCTGACCCTCCACGACTGCTTCTTTTTTATCTTCCATAGTTATTTTATTGTTACTTGTTTGACTGATCCAAAGCCATCCACCTAAGAGCATTCCAAAACCTATAGCGCCAAAGAGTACCCATTTCATACTAGTGTCGTAATCCTCTCCCAGTGCGGAAGAGATGCATAGTATACGCTACCAGAGCAATGCTCATCAATACGAGCATAGTCAGACTCGAAGCGACATTGACATCGCTGATGCCAAGAAACCCGTAACGAAAGCCATTGACCATATAGAGAATGGGATTGAGCCTGGATACCCCCTGCCAAAATGGTGAAAGCATATGGATAGAGTAAAACACGCCTCCGAGATACGTCAGTGGCGTCAGGACAAAGTTGGGAATAATCTGCACTCCGTCAAAATTCTTGGCGAATATCGCCGTCACCAAACCCAAGAGTGAAAACATGATACTCGTAAGGAGAATAAATACCAAGACTGAAAACCAACTAAATATGGTGATATGGGTAAAGAAAAGCGCAATGATAAGTACCAGTACACCTGTAAGAAGCCCTCGTATTACACCCCCCGTCACATAGCCTGCTACTATCACCACTGGCGGCACTGGTGCTACCAAAAGCTCCTCTAGTTGACGCTGAAACTTAGCTCCAAAAAATGAACTCACGGTATTGGTAAATGAACTGGTGATTACGGCCATCATCACCAGACCCGGCACGATAAACTGCATATAACTAAAACTTCCAATAGGTGCAATTTGACTGCCAATAAAGGTCCCAAAGATCACATAGTAGAGCGTAGTGGTAATAGCTGGCGGCAGAAATGTCTGTGACCAGATACGAAAAAACCGCACTACCTCAGCGCGTACTATCGTCTTATAGGCTACCCAAATTTTTTCACTATTCATGTTTTTTGTCTTTACTCTTATCATGCGTCAAGCGGACAAAAAGTTCCTCAAGGCGGTTAGCTTTATTACGCATACTCCGGACCATAATATCCAGTCTGGCCAGCGCCATAATCATCTCACTCAGATCTTCTCCTTCTACCAAATCCATCTCCAGTGTCTGAGGGTCGAGAATCCGCACCTCAAACTTTTTTACCAATTCCATGAGCCGGTCATCAAGTGGCGCCACGAGATCAAAGACGTATGTCTCAACAGAGAGCTTGGCAAGTAAATCCTTAACCGTACCTTCCTCTACTATTTCTCCGTGATTGATAATAGCAATACGTTCACACAGGGCCTCTGCCTCCTCGAGGTAGTGAGTAGTCAAAATAATAGTCGTACCCTTCTCATTGAGCTCTCGGAGGAAGTCCCACATCCCACGGCGCAGTTCAATATCTACGCCAGCCGTTGGCTCATCAAGTATGAGAAGCTTGGGTTTATGTATCAAAGCTCGAGCAATCATCAGGCGGCGCTTCATTCCCCCAGAGAGTGTCATAGCCTTAGCGCTCCTTTTATCCCAGAGTCCCAAGGCCTTGAGATATTCTTCTGCATTGACCAACGCCTCTTTGCGAGGAATACCATAGTACCCTGCCTGCTTAACCACAATGTCTATCACTTTCTCAAAGATACTAAAGTTAAATTCCTGAGGCACGAGACCTATTGCCGACTTCGCTTCTACACTATCCTTGTCGGTATCATGCCCAAAAATCAATGCCTCGCCCGAGGTCTTATTTGTCAGTCCTGTGAGGATTCCAATGAGCGTACTCTTGCCAGCTCCATTGGGACCCAGGAGTCCATAAAACATCCCTTCAGGAACGCTTAAATCCACTCCCTTGAGAGCCTCCACACCTGTATCGTATGTCTTTGTAAGTTGAGTGAGCCTTATTGCTTCCATAGGCCTTTATTCTACCTTTTTTTCCTTATTTAAGCAAAAAAGGGTCGCAAGGCAAATTCCTCACGACCCAAAAAAATCCTCCTCTCACTCAAGTTATTAAGAGAATACTACCTCCAAAGCCTGGAAGAGTATCCGCTCTCCCTTTCCATTCAAAGCATCCGCTAATTCAAGAAATATAGCATCAAGCGCTTGTTGTTCTGGAATAGAGAAATTCTGAAAGAAAGAGGCTAGCCACACAAACTGCTGCAACGAACCATTTTCGTCACGTTGATATATAAAATTCCCCTCAAATGACACATTACCAAATTGAACAGAAATACCAGTTACTTTCAACTCCTCAATTGTACTTCCGTATTCTTTTTGCGAAAGGCAATTAATGAATTCCGATATCCCTAGACAGCCACAGCTGTCAAAAAAGATATTGAGACGTTCTGGAATATCCAGATCATTCCACGATTGCACCACTGGCTACCCCCTTCTTTTGCGTTGTCAAAAAACTAACAGATTATACTACCGCTATTCATGAGCAATTGTCAAAGTTCAAATCTAACCCAAAAGAAAAAGACCCTTGAAAGGGTCTTTTTTGAGGAAGCGGTGGGATTTACCCTAAAGGGCATAAACCTACGCCCACGGTACCTTGCGGCAAAGTTTTTTTGACCCCGTTAGCAAAAGTTTTCAGTAAGAGAGAGGAAGCGGTGGGATTCGAACCCACGGTACCTTGCAGTACTGCAGTTTTCAAGACTGCTGCCTTCAACCGCTCGGCCACGCTTCCTCTCTTTCACCGAAAATGCTAAAAAACCTTTCTA
>CAYLMF010000046.1:0-4844 GCA_964385005.1 uncultured Bdellovibrionales bacterium
AACCTCGGTTTTTTTCGGCTGTAGATGGAATTGAGTCGAAAAGGCAAAACCCCCGCTATGCGGGGGTTTTTTGTTTTTTAATAAGGTACTTTATTGGATAAAGGCCGGCGTTTCAAAAGTTGCTTGAAAAAGCTTCTGAAGCACTTCTTCTTCAGATGCGGTGAAATTTTCAAGGACGTAGTTATGAAATGGCTCACAGTATCCGAGAACATCACCAGGCCTGCCAATACCAATACGAATACGCTTAAAGTCTTGTGTTCGTAGATGATCAATAATACTCTGAACACCATTGTTGCCAGCAGCACGAGAAGATAGAGTGTATTTTATTTTTCCAGGAGCGATATCCATATCGTCATGAACAATAAGGATGTCATTGAGAGTGATCTTGTAGTAATGAATAATTTTGGCCACTGCTTGACCAGAGTTATTCATGAGAGTTGTTGGTTTAAAGAGAATCACTTTCTGAGTGCCGATAGTGCCCTTGGCGGTGTAACCTGAAAGGTTTTTCTCTTCCGTCCATGAATCGAACTGATACACATGATGAATAAAGTCCAGTGCCAAAAAACCAGCATTGTGTCGAGTTCTTTCGTACTTTTTGCCAATATTACCAAGGCCAATTATAAGAAGCATAGAGTGAAAATTATTTTTCTATAATAAGGGGTTCTCCTTCTTTTGTATCAGATACAAGTGAATCTTCAAAGAATTCTTCCCTAGGCAGTTCAAGAGTAGCTGTTCCAAGAAGAAGAATAAAGTCGCTCTGAGTGGTTTCCGGTATTGTTATTGGAAGAGTATCTTTTTTCTCAAGAGAGAGCTTCTTCATGATGGTATCAAGCGACCAGGGTTTCTCTAGGGCAGTTCTATCTAGAAGCATACTCTGTTCTGGCCATGAATCATAGTCAGCAAGGGAAAGAAGTTCAATATTTTTTCCAAAGAATTCCTCGAGAAGATTCTTAGTGCTCATAGCCTGAGAGCGCTTTTCTGATGGATAGATGATGGTAAGAGAAGGTTGTTCTTTTAGAAGCTCCTCTTGGCGCTTTTGAAGGAGCTCTCGAGAAAATAGAGACTGACTTGCCTCCCTAGTCTCTTGCCAGTTGCCTGAGCGAGGTACGAGGATAAAGGCGCTTACACCGCCAAGGGGTACATGAGAGACACGGAGAAGGCTTTCTTTCTTCCAGGCATCAATGACAAGAGTTTCTATATTTTGAGTATCAACTTTTTTTGAGAGTGCAAAGAAGCTTTCCATTTCGGCGAGCGTAGCATCTGTTTTGACGCTTTCCCCAAGAATATTCATGAGCTTAAGCATAGTATCAAAGTTGTAGAGAAAGCTGTTTGAGAGAGCCTTTTCTTTGAGGGCTGCGATAACCTGCTGCTGACGTTTTGCTCGACCAAAGTCTCCTTCTGGATCATCATGGCGCTCTCGCACATACTTAAGCGCTGTTTTCCCATCAAGGGTTTGCCAGCCTTTTTTGAGTTCAAAGGTTTCATAGCTGTAGTTTTTGCCAGGGTAGCGCTCATCATAGATATCTCGCATTACTTCTACATTGATTCCGCCAAAGCTATCAATAATCTTTTCGAAGCCATCAAAGTCAAGAATGAAGGTGTAGTGTATAGGCTCACCAGTAATTTCAGATACGGCCTTTTTGACAATATCTGTGCTGCGGTTTTGATTGAGACCGTACTGGTAAAGAGAGTTTATTTTGGCAGAAACTCTTTCATCATCAAGGGTGACATAGAGATCTCTCGGAAGTGAAATAAGACCGACTTTATGCTTTTCGGTATCAATACTTGCGAGCATGATGGTATCGGTAAGATTTTTACCGGGATAACTCTCGCCAGCTCTTCCAAGGAGCAAGATGTTGATGCGACCTTCGCCAGTTTTTTTAAGATGATCATCAGGGTTGTTTCGAAAAGCTTGAGTAAGCGATCCGACCTGAGAAAGAAGAGAGGGACTATCTTGATTTTTGAGTTGCATAGTATTGATAGTTCCAAGGAGGCGTATGCCGAAGATACCAATACTAATAATCAGGATACCGAAAAGAAGGAGGCCAAAACGAAGTAGATTTTTTTTCAGGAAAGGACGACGGTCTGTAAAGAGGGCTGTTTTTTGGGTTGGAGCTTGCAGGGTGGGCTTGGCTCTTTCAGGAGATGCCTTTTGTATTGAAGCAGGCCTGGCTACAGGCATGATTGGCGGGTAATTTTTGGGCTGAGCTCTTCTGACGCTATCCATGGATTTGAGATAAGGTGGTTTTGACCCTTGCTTTCGGCCTAAAAGTATGAGATGATGGCAGTGTTTCGTCGCCGGGATATGCAAGTATTGGCTTTAGTAAAGCCAATAAAAAGAAGTTAGGTATTTTTGCAAACGTGCATTTTTCTATGAACCAAGAAAAAAATGAAGAGTCATTAGGAACGAGGGTTTTGCTCATAGAAATGGCAAAAGTTTTTTTCTTAGCCGTAGTCATTATTATACCTGTTCGCATCTTTTTGTTCCAACCCTTTTTTGTCCAGGGCTCAAGTATGGAGCCAAACTTTCAGGACGGACAGTATTTGATTATTAGTGAATTTGGGTATAAGCAGATTCGAGGAAGCATGCCATTTTTATGGGATTGGACTCCATATAATCCGCTGATAGTACCTGACTTTCGTACCTTTGCACGTCAAGAGTCAGTTGTTTTTCGTTATCCTAAAAAATTTGAACAATTCTTTATTAAGCGACTGATTGCTCTTCCGGGGGAATCTATTGAAATTAAGAATAATCGAGTGTGGATCTATAATAAAGAGAAGTCCGAAGGCTTTGTGCTTGATGAAAGCGCGTACCGTCATGAAAACTCAACACTTGAAGATATGCCCAGACAAAAGATGGCAGATGATGAGTATTTTGTGATGGGCGATAATCGAGATGCGAGTTATGATTCACGTTTTTTTGGTCCAGTGAAGAAGGAATTTATGATAGGAAGGGTATTGGTTCGAGCGCTACCGCTTTCTCGAGCGAGTATGTATTAAAATAGGATAAAGTGTAATTGGTGTAAGTTAACTCATTTATGGCAACTAATAAGAAAACCATGCAAGCAAAGAAAAAACCAGCTGTTAAGGCTACAAAGAGTGCGCCCGCTAAGAAAAAGGTCGTAGCAAAAAAAACAGCTACTCAGCCCACAAAGCAAAAGCAGGTGGTTGAAGAAGAGATGCTTCTTCAGGCATTGCGTGGAATGCGTGATATCTTGCCAGATGAGCAGCCATACTGGGAGCGTGCCAGAAGAGTGTTGACCCACGCCTCTACAGAGTATGGTTTTAGTCGTATTGATTTGCCTACAGTAGAATTTGCACACTTGTATTTGCGTAGTATTGGAGATGGCACCGATATTATTGATAAGGAAATGTATCTTTTTAATACTCGTGGTGGCGATCGAGTAGCCTTGCGTCCAGAGATGACAGCGGGTCTTTGTCGCGCCTATATCGAACACGGTATGGGAGTTCTTCCAAAGCCGATCAAACTCTTTTCTACAGGGCCTGTTTTTCGTTATGATCGACCACAAGAAGGGCGTTATCGAGAACACTACCAAGCTAACTTCGATATGTTTGGTGAGAGCGACGCTATCTTGGATGCTCAGACGGTGCAGTTGGCCTACCGTGTAGTGCAGCAGCTTGGACTCAAGAATATTGAGTTTCAAGTCAACTCTATTGGTACACCAGAAACACGTAAGGATTATGAAAAGGCGCTTGTGCGTTATCTTGAGTCTCAGAAACAAAAGCTTTGTCTAAAGTGTCGCGAGCGTCTAGCCGCTAATCCTATGCGCATCTTGGACTGTAAAGAAGATAAGTGTATTCAGCTTACTGCACATGCTCCACAATCACTTGATTACCTTGATCCAGATTCACGAGAGCACTTTAAAAAGTTTTTGGAATATCTCGATGAGCTTGAATTGCCATACTCTATCAACACGCGTCTTGTGCGTGGATTAGACTACTATACTCGTACTGTGTTTGAAATTCGCTCAACCGATAAGGATGGTAAAAACTATTCACTTGGTGGCGGCGGACGCTACGACCGCTTGATTGAGAGTCTTGGAGGAGAAAGTACACCAGCTATCGGTTTTGCACTTGGTCTAGATCGTATTGTGCTTGAGATGAAGCGTACTCAAGTCAAGCCGTATCATCCGCCACAGGCAAAGGTTTTCTTGGCACAGCTTGGTGAAATGGCAAAGAAAAAAAGCCTACGACTTTTCTCAGATCTTGAGAAAAATGGAGTGCTCCTCGCAGAGAGTTTTGGTCGCGGAAGCTTGAAGAGTCAGCTGCGAGTAGCTAATCGACTTGGAGTAGAAATTACCATTATCATCGGTCAAAAAGAAGCTCTCGATGAGACAGCTATTATCAAAGATATGATCTCAGGTACCCAGGAAACCGTTACGCAAGAAAAACTCGTAGAGAGCGTCAAAAAGCTTCTCAAGGCTAACCAGGTGCTGACTATCAAGGATGGTCCACGGGAAAACCGCTACAATGCCAGCGAGGAAGATGATAAAGACTAGTATGCAAGAGACGATTTTTCACAAGATGGCAAAAGGGGAGATAGTCCCGAATGATGTTGTCTATGAAGATGAGCAGGTCTTGGCTTTCCGGGATATCCACCCGGTAGCCCCAGTGCATATCATTATCATACCCAAGAAAGAAATTACTTCTGTAGCAGGGATGGTAGAAGAAGACAAAGAGATACTCGGACATATTCTTTGGGTAGCACATCTCATAGCAGAAAAAGAGGGGATAGCTGAAAGCGGGTATCGGGTAGTCACCAACAGTGGTGAAGACAGTACCCGAGAAGTAGAGTATCTCCATATACATCTGATTGGAGGTAA
>CAYLMF010000047.1:0-2845 GCA_964385005.1 uncultured Bdellovibrionales bacterium
AGCAAGCGTTAATCTCGATATTCAAGCCCCGCCCTTTGGCGGGGTTTTTCTTTTGACAAAGGGGCTAGGTGTGGATAAGATAGAGTATTGTTGCTTTAACAATAGGAGTGAGCGGATGCAAAGAGACCGAACATACCAGAGAGGTATCAAGATAGAACAAGCAAGGTACAATAAGCACAAGGAGAGGTTGCTCGCTTTGGCAAAGAAAGGAAACTTTAAGGCTTTCAAGGAGCTCCACAATAAGTTCTGGTCACGTGACCCAGTTGATCTCGGTCTGGCTTGGGAAGCCTTTAAGAAGCAACATAGCATACCCACAAAAGTAGAGGGGTAAAAAGGGAAACAAAGGAGCGAGAGATCATGGGGAAACCAACCAGAAATGCTTTTGGTGGTCGTCGATCACGAGATATGTCTCAGTCGGAATCGGCAAATACTCGACCAAGAGGTGGGATGACGCCAGAAGGCTATCAGGCCATGAAGGCAGAAAAGCGCCAGAAATTCGCCGAAAGACAGCGGGCCAAAAATACTGGCAAAAAACCCAGGAAGAAGCCCTAAGAGATAAGTCAAAAGGAGAGAGTGAATGGCAAGTAAGAAGTGTCCGCACAAAAAAGGCTTCCTCCGAAAAAGGAAGGCTGAGAAGAAGGAAAGGCAAACAGCCAATCGGCGAGCAAGAGATACTCGTGACCAGGCTTTAGAAGGAAAACGCCATGGCAGATGAACAGAAGCAAGTGGGTGATGATGAGGAAATCCCTTTCATCATTCCGGCGATGAACTATCGCGGCAGTGACGGCAAGCACATGAGGGTAGTTTTTACCGAAAATCCTCGTGACAAACAGGATTGACATGGGTCATCCTAAAGAAAAAACGGCGAAGAGCTAGCACGCTCTCTCGCCGTTTTCTTTTGGATTTTCGACTAGTTGCCAAGACCAAAGAGATTGACTGCTTCGGGGAAGTCGATGCCAACGAGTCGGTTTTCTCCGTCAATATTTTTGATGACATAGACACGGTCTTCGTCGAGGCGGGTAAAGACCTGGAGGGGAGTAGTAGGAAGGGTGATAAGGGTACCGATATTACGATAGTCTCGATTGTCGAGCTCAGCAAACATGATATGGCTACCATTGGCATAGATGATATGCTCATAGTCTTTGGCCCACTGGACTCCGGTAAGAGGGTTTGAGAGCCTGACAATTTGCTGGACGCTTCCAATTTCACGAATAGGCTGTACCTCCCACTTCTCTAGAAAAGCTACAGAGATATCGGTATCACTATAGTAGAGAAGCTTCTTGCCATCGTCTGAAAATTGCGTACCACGGATACCGGTACCCATAGAGACCATATCAGGAGCCACTTCCTTATTAAAGAGCCAGAAAGTACCAGATTTTGGCTCGAGGAGGCTAATGCGCTTCTCATCGTAGATGACCACGAAGTACTCTTGATTAGTATCGATAGTAATAGGGGAGGTGGTGATTTGGATACTTTCTTCTTCTTGGTAGTTGTTGCTGTCGAGTGGGTAACGCATGACAATACCATGAGCAGAGAGGGTATAGGCACGCTCAGAAGAAATATCGTATGCCACGATATCGGAGTACATAGCGATTGGCAGAAGTGGAGTCACTCGAGTATCGACACGAGAGAGTGTTTGTTTATCAAGATAGATAAGAGTAGCACGTTCTTTTGGATGCCAGCGAACATACTTACGACGTCCATCCTCAGTCAGGAGATTAAGCTGAAATGAATCAGTAGTCGAAGCGTCTACGACATAGTACTCTCGCTTGCCAGCATGCATGACAGGGATAAGAAGCTTCTCAGCCTCTGGTGACCACTCCACGCCGTCTGATTGGACATCAAGGAGATCTGCGTCTGGAAGTGAGAAAACTTGTTCATAGGTTTCGGTCTTAGTATTGTAGGCAGTGATGGTGAGCTCATTTCCATTCTTGGAAGCAAGAGCGATGACATTTTTCTTTGGAGAAGGGAAAGCCCTCACGACAGAAGGTGTGTCTGGAAGTACGATTGGGTTGGCAGGATCCTTACTGAGAAGTACGTTCCAGTATTCAGTAGATTTACCACTCTCGATAATGACTTTCTTTTGCCAAGGTGCGTAGCCAAGAGCAGATACCTCGATTTGGTATTCTCCGGGTGCTAGGCCGCCAATATGAGAGGCTTTGTTCAAGATACCAAGCTGGTTGTCAGGTACAGTCTCGCCGTTTATTTTGATTTCTATAAGGTCTGGGTTGGAATCAATAGTGAGAGACCCTGTATAGACAAAAATCCCTCTAGTAGGGCTAAAACGGTAGCCAAAAGTATAGAAAAGTACAGAGCTCACTGTGACCAAGAAGGCCATGACAAAGAGCCAAAAAACGGTTGGACGATGAATTTTCATAAGTGATAGATTCGCTAAAGTAACCCTATTGTAGCCGAGAAAAAAGGAAAAGTCACGTCTTTTTGGGAGGGTTTTTATTTTGACAATCAGCCCGAGGAAAAGCTAGACTGTCACCATGGATGCTCTCATGAAAACCTTAGATATTACACCGAGCTTGGCAGGGGATTTATCTGTCTTACTTTTGTTTGTTGGAGCCAGTATCGGACTGGGCTTTTTTCTTGGTCGCTCGCGCCTGATCCTTATCCTGATGGATATCTACATAGCTCGTGCTCTCATGACGGTCTTACCAGCTTCGGTCTTTGCTTTTAGTCCGTATGGAGGCGTGATTGTTTTCTTTGTTCTCTTTATAGGACTCTTCTTTATAGATAGGAGACTCTTTGATTTACACCTTTCCAATATCGGGACGGATTTTTTTTGGCGTATCTTGGTGACGGGTATTTTGGTGACCGGATTACTCATGAGTAGTAC
>CAYLMF010000047.1:2945-4502 GCA_964385005.1 uncultured Bdellovibrionales bacterium
TTTGGCGTATCTTGGTGACGGGTATTTTGGTGACCGGATTACTCATGAGTAGTACACTCTATTTCTTGCCAAAGAAACTTGCTCTCGACTTTCTCTCGCTCTCAGTCTATGGATACTTTGCCAGTGCCACAGCGCTGACAGTTTGGATGATTCTGCCGCTTGTTGGACTTTTGTTTATTAATCACAGACTAAAATAAGCTTGCCCCATTAGAGTTTCTACCAAGTGGAGTTTTTCGATAGAGTTAACGAGGAAACTTTGTACAGTAAAGAGACTTCAGTAGTATAGTTTCGAAACTCTAACGGGGTAAATATAAAAGTTGAAAGGGCCGGATTCCATGTGAGGATTCCGGCCCTTTTGGGTGGTGAGCGGGATGCTTTAGCGCTTGAAGTTGACTTCGTGCCAATGCCAAGTCGCAAAGAACCCGAGCAAGAGGAGTCCAAACAGGCCGAGGGCCAGTGGATCCGTGATGCTTGTGGGTTTTGGAAACAAAGCGATGATAGCGCAGGCTCCCAACGTTGATGCAAATACCACCAGCAAGGTGATCAAATGCATCAAACGCACCCACATGCGAGCGAGTATGCCGATACCTTCCATAGAGGGACTCCTTTTACCAGGTGTCCCGCATGGTCGAAACGACAGAGTTGCTTGCCTTGAGGCCGGCCCGCTCCTCGCGTTCCATTTTCAGGAATTCGCGATAAAGGAAGAGCGCGGTGCCACCGACGGCCATGCAGACCAGTGGATAGAGGATGCCGTTGCGGCTGTTGACGTGCTGGAGGGGATAGGCGATTTCGTCGATGAAGCTGGTATAGATCATCATCGAGAAAAGGTAGACCCCCAAGAGGCCGATAGCCATGAAGGCATAGGCCGCCGTAGTCCAGATCAAGCGGTTCATAGTCATGTTTTGCTCCCAGTTGAAAAAGGTACTGTATTCTAATTATACGCTTATTTAAGCATTTTGTCAATGCCTAGAGAGGGATTTTGATTGACTCAAAAAAGGGTCAATTTTGGCCATTTTGGCAAATGGCTGAAAATCGGGATATTTTCCTTGACAGGTATTTAAAAAGCCTCTATATTAGATAAGCAATCTATTGCGTATGAGGTTGCTTTTTATTTACTCTTCGGAGTAAAGCCCATTTACTCTTTACAGAGTAAGTCAAAGAAAAAAACGCAAACGAACTTTAACAATATGTAGATGAGCCGTTATCCTTTACCTGTCGAATGGTGGAAGGATAACAAACAATAAACAAATCACAATTTTTTGTGGTTAGTCCTGTTGTTCTTGTTTCGTAAGGAACAAGAAGTACAAGTACGGAGATCCTCTTCTAAATCGGTAACCACAGGTTACCAAAAAACGAGACATCCTTTCGGGGATGCCCTGACCACCGATAAGTTAGTGGCAGGGTAACCATCTTAATACTTATTTTTTGAGAGTTTGATCCTGGCTCAGGATGAACGCTGGCGGCGTGGATAAGGCATGCAAGTCGAATGGGTTTAGGCCCATGGCAAACGGGTTAGTACAAAATAGGAATCTACCCTTGAGTCGTGAATAATTTGGA
>CAYLMF010000048.1:0-4468 GCA_964385005.1 uncultured Bdellovibrionales bacterium
CTTTTCTTCATTCCTGTCATGTACAAGATTCTCTACGGAGAAAAAGAAGACTAACGAGCAACAAAAAAACAGCCCCGATAGTTAGTCGGGGCTGTTTTTTAATCTAATTCTTGTTGTCTTCTTTCTTTTTTTCGTCCTTAATCTTCTCTTGAATAGTGACACTCTGAATATAGACCAGATCCACTGGTGAAGACCCTTCTCCTCCTGGCTGCGTTGGGGCAGTAGCAATCATATCTACTACCTCTATACCCTTGGTGACTGTCCCAAAGATAACATAACTCTTTGGCAAGGCAGTATCTTTGTGCATGATAAAAAACTGACTGCCATTGGTATTTGGACCACTATTAGCCATAGCTACTGTTCCACGACTATACTCTCCTGTAAACGGCTCGTCGTTAAATTTGTAGCCAGGCCCTCCTGAACCGGTACCCGTTGGATCACCTCCCTGAATCATAAAACCTTCAATGGTTCGATGAAAAGGAGTGTTGTTGTAGAAATTCTTACGCGACAAAAACACAAAATTATTAACGGTAATCGGTGTCTTATCAGCCTGGAGAGCAATAGTGATATCTCCCTTACTTGTCTTTAGGGTAGCTTCATACGACTTCGTACCGGCATCGATATCCATCATTGGTGCTTCTTTATACATAGGCTCTGCTTTTTGTTTCGCTTGCTTAGCGGCGTCTGCTTGGGCTTTTTTCTCTGCCTCTACCTTAGCGGCCTCTTCGGCTGCTTTCGCTTTTTCAGCTTCTTTTTCAGAATCAAGCTTAAAATCAGAAGTGACTAGCTCCTGCTTACGAACTTCGTCCGTACTACAGCCCGTGAGAAAAAAAACCAGTGACAGAAAAAATACTCCCCTTAAAAAACGCATATTACAAGCATTGATTATTTACTATGCTTTAGTATAGCCTAAATTTCCCTTTTTAAGCAAAGGTAAAGGCGTAGACAGCCGTTCCTTCTTGAAACTCGAGACGCAGTACGCCTTCACGAGATTCACCTTTAAAGTCCACGATTTCATAGAGGCGGTCTTCGGTTACATTGACTACGCCCCCGAAAACATCCTTGCCACCTACCCTTTGGTCAATTACCCTATCATCCAAAAAAACTCTTACTGTGCGAGAGCTCGCATCAAGAGGGCTCATGACCAGGAAGACTTTGGTTCCCTGAAAACGTAATTGCAGTTTGCCCTGAGAATGCGTCACAGCTCGCTCATCTTCTATCTGCCATTCTCCTTCAAAGGAGTGTTCATTGAGTCGTATACTCTGAGGCGATGTAAACACCTGCTTATCACCCGTAATTTTTTCTGGTGATACCAGTTTTTCACCGCGGTCACTCCCAAGGTAGGTCTCGGGCGTGCGCACGCCTGCGCGTGTTGGTGTCTCATCTAGCATGTCTGCTTTTTTTACCTCCACCTTCTTACCAGCTTCTTTCAAAAGTGCGACGATAGCCGCTTCTGTTTCTTCGTACTCACCTTCACCAAAGTGCACTCGCCGCACATTCCCTTCTGCGTCTATCAAATAGTGCGCTGGCCAATAGCGATTGCTGTATGCCTGCCAGGTAGCATAGTCATTATCCTGAGCCACTGGGTATTGTATGTGGTATTTCTTGAGTGCCTCTGCTACGTTTTCTTTTTTATGCTCAAAGGCAAATTCTGGGGTATGCACTCCTATGACCACAAATCCCTGATCTTTGTACTTTTCATACCAACCCGTCACATGCGGAAGCGTACGAATACAGTTGATGCAGCTGTACGTCCAAAAGTCTATGAGTACCACCTTTCCTCTAAGCGCTTCTAGACTGGTGCCGTCACTATTGAGCCAGCCATTGATTCCAGTAATTTCTGGGGCCTTCCCAAGGTTTTCTAATTTAGGCTGAAGCATGGCATCAAGGACGCGCGACTCTTTCTCTCCAGGGATTGTTTCTTTGCCCGTACGAATACTCTCTAATTGACCTGTTTTTTCAGCCTGTGTTTCAAAAACAGTCAAAAAGTTCCCATAATGAGGAAATTTCTCTAATAACGTTACTTGGAGTTTCTTATCGTATCCAAAAAAAATCATCAAGGCTGAAAGAATCATGATAATACCAAAAACCTTTTGTATCACTCCGGTGTAGAGAGAAAGACTTCTCGTTTTTGCTAGCGCCTTACCCCCTATGAGAGTCAATATGTACAAAGGGATACTGACACCTGCTACATAGACCACAATCAAGATAAAGGCCTCGAAACTAACTGACCTGGTAGCTGCGAGCGTAGCCACTGCTGCCAAGATAGGTCCCGCACAAGGTGTCCAGATAAGTCCTAAGGCGGCTCCAGTTATGAATCCTCCACCAAAACCATCTCCTCTTCCGCTCGTGAACCTTCCTCCAAAACTCCCAAGCCGACTCACTAAAACCTCGAGTCTATCTCCAAGTGCCGGTACCACCAAAACCACCCCCAAGAAGGCAATAATAATGACGGCGAAGTAGCGCAGTACCTCAGGATCAAAAGGGATAAACGTCACAATCGTCGCCAGTGTGAGCGTAAAAAAAATAAAACTCACTGCCAAGCCAGTCACCAGCCCAAGTGGCTTTTTCTTACCCCCTGATACACTCGACGACAAAACAATAGGAAGAATTGGCCAGATACAGGGAGCGAAAATCGTCACAATACCCGACAAAAAAGTAAAGAAGATAAGTGCTAACATACAAAATTTGCGTTTTAGAAATAATGATACTCTAGGAGAACGAGAGCGCTCTCGTCCCCACTAGAAAACCCTATTTTACATTTGAAAGTACGCTCTTGAGCGTATCTCCACCTACCCACTTACCAAGACTATTTCCTTCTGCATCAACCTGCACAAAGGTATGCTGAGTTGTTACTCCATACTTTGTCTTCAGATCTTTGTTTGCATCATAGTCTACGCTGAGTATCAATGTATTCGCTGGAATATCGCTCATACGAGCCTTGATATCCGCGTCAACAGCTTTACAAGTAGGACACCAAGAAGCGTTGAAGAACAAGACTACCTTACCCTCTTTAGCAAAGGCAATTTTTGAAGCGTCATACGAAGTATACTGACCGCCCTTCATCATCATGGCACCATCTTTTTCCATCATGGCATCCTTTTGCATCATGGCGTCATCTTTTTTCTCCATCATGGCGTCATCCTTCTTCATAGCCTCCATTTCCTCTGGAGACCACTTTTTATCCTTATCCATCATATGATCGCTCTCCATCATGGCATCATCTTTTGTGGTCATTTTGTCAGTGCTATTGCTACGAGTAGCGACGTAGACACCTCCAAGTACCACCACGATAACCACCAAACCAAGTACTATTTTTTTATTCATGTTCATTCACCCCCTTTCTAATGATTATTGAATTAGTATCTCTTTTTGGCATACATGAGGCCAATCACCTTCATAAAAAGCATAGCTCCAAGCGCATAGATCAAGGCATCATTACCAGTATGACTAAACTCATGCGCCACAATCATAGCCATAAGGACTGTCACTCCTCCAAGATACCCCAGACGTGCTGCAATATAGCGATGAAGCTCTTCTCTTTCATCATGAGCCTGCTCACGAAAAATAAAGCTGACAAAAAGTAGTAATAAGATAGCCGCAACACAGGTAAGCGACATCACAAACATATCTGACATAAACCAGTTACCCGGATTTATCAAAAGCACCAAAGCCACTATGGTCGCGGCTGCCAAAACACTTTCACCTGTAAAATTATTTTTCATATCGTTATACTCAGTTGTTTGGAAAAGCTACTTACGTGAATAAATACTAAACACTTTCTCTACCTCTACCTTAAAAACTCTCGCGATTTTTAACGCCAGCAAAACAGAGGGTACATAATTCCCCTTTTCAAGCGCGATAATCGTTTGCCTGGTGACACCCACAAGACTTGCGATTTCCTCTTGCGTCATACCCCTTTCCTGACGAAGCACGCCGACTTTATTTTGAATAGTTTCACTCATAGCAGTACGTAAAGTTAACTTTACATACGTATTGTAATCTTCATTTTTTTTCATGTCAAGTTAACTTTACTTTTCTTTTTGTGGCCTCTGCTCTTGTTTTTCATCTGACGCCTTGACTTTTCCTTTTTTTAGGAGTATAATAGATGTATAGAGATGAAAAACGGGTGCGAACCATACACAAGGTTCCAACCCGTTTTCTTTTTTCTCTACCTAATTAATCTCCTTCTTCCTAGAAAGTCTCTTTACAGAGTTTTCCCAGGGTGAAGGTAAAAACAAATATAATAATATGCAAGAAGTAAAGATGGAAACATCAAATGCAATCGCTCACGCAGATTGCCCACAGTGTGCAGCCGCACAGTTGGAAGCAGCGCAAAATCATGAGACAGGACTTTCCTTTCTCCTCGCTCTTCTCCCAATTATAACCCTTACCTTCTTTGGTCAGGTCGGACTCTTGTAAGACTTCTTACACACTGAAGCGCTCCCACTAAACGGGGCGCTTTTTT
>CAYLMF010000049.1:0-4261 GCA_964385005.1 uncultured Bdellovibrionales bacterium
CTGGCAAGCCTCGCTGCTTCTTCGAGCAGAATCACCGCCCCAATCCAGTCTGGCTTGGGAAGATGGGCATTGGTCACAGCCTTGACCTTGGTGCTCATGGCTTGCCCGAAGGTGCTTCGAGCCGCCATGCCGACGTCTTGGCTTTCCAATACTCTCATAGCACTCCGAATGGCAGTGCCCGCTTGGCCCAGTGCTTCTTCGTAGCCACCGGATTTGGCGTTATGGTAATCGTTGAAGAGGTCTTGGATTTGGCGACCCGCCTCCTCCGTCTCCTCCACCGAAGCCTTGAGTGTCCTGAGACTTTTCTCCAAGGCCTTTTGCTTACGTGCCTGAGACTTAGTCTCCAGAGGTATCGCCAGAAGCGATACTTGGAGTTCCTCGACTCGAGCCGCTGCCTGCAAACGGATCTGGACTTCACGTGCCTGCTCTTCTGGCAGGACTACTTGAAGTTCCTCGGCCTTGCCTTGGAGAGCAGGGAGCCCTCTCTGACAGACACCGATACGCTCCTTGAGATCCTCGTGGAGCGCTTCGATCACAGACAGACGAGACGAAACCAGAGTCAGCTCGCTCGCTCTTCTTTCGACGACTGCTCGCAGGCTTTCGGCCAGGCCGATAATCTGCTCACTTTCATCTTCTTGGCCTTCCTTGCGGTTGACCAAGAGGGACTTGAGGGTGCGGAGATTGGTCTCGATATCACTCCCGATGGTACTTCCATACACACCGGAAAGGTCGAGGCCTTTGCCCTGAAGCGACTCGGCGAAATACTTGAGAGCCGTCACTTCTTCGGAGATTTGCATCACCTTGTCGACCGCCGTACTGCGTACTTCGTCGATTCTGCTCGGGATTGCTCCCAGAGCATCTTCGTGCTCTTGGTACTGGGCTTGTATTTCTTCTGCACGAATTACCTTGGTAGCCTTCTGCTCCAGATCCTCTTCTGAGCGATCTTTCTGCTTGTAGGCTGCGTCCAGATAGTCATGCAGATGATGAATCGCCTGCTGAATACCTGCTTCGTGTTCCAAGACATCATCCTGAATCCACTTCGGCAGTGCATCGAGCGAGATGCTCACATGCAACACCGACGCGGATTTCTTTTTTCGGTAAAACTCACTGAGGATGGCCAAGCGATCACTGATGGCCTTGCGAAGGCGCCGACGTACTTGGAAGCGTTTCCACTTCTTGCGGGTAAAGAGTATCACGAAGATACCCCCACCGAGAGAAAAGATACCAGCTACGAAATTGCCGATTCCTTCCCAGAACATGGCCTTGCGGGCAGCAGCATCCTTCTCCTGGCGAGCAGCTTCATTGTTTCTAGCAATGATGTACTGCTCGCGCTCAGTTGGAGAGAGTCTGCCGATGCGGTCGATGATTCCGTCGGTCAGACGATCCAGACCGCCGGCGTAGTCTTCCTGGCGAAAGGCGTCCGGGAGAGTGTCCCGGCCCAATTGCCCAGCTTCGGCATCGGTCACGAATGGTTCGAGACCATAGCCGACTTCGATGCGATACTTGTGCTCGGTAGGTGCAACCACGACCATGAGGCCGTTGTTGTTTTCTGTCTTGCCGACTCCCCACTGCCGAAACAGACGAGTCGTCCAGCTTTCGATGTCTTCATCGTTGAGTGACGGTGTGGTGACCACGGCAATTTCTACCGTGGTTTGCTGTTCGAATTGCTCGAGTTTCTGCTCGAGGACTACTTCGCGGTCGTCAGGGATGACGTTGGCGAAATCATTGACCCAGCCGCTTGGCTGGAGTGGCGAGGCTCCCATAAGAGCCAAAGCCACCAAAGGAAGTGTGATACGACGCATGAGATAATTCCCCTTCTTTCAATTGGAAATGTGCTGTTGAAAACTTGTGCTCGGTCACTGCCGAACGTAGAAAAATACCATTTTTTGGCTTTATTGTCAATAAAAACCCTCTTTGAGCCTTTGTTTAGAGGTAGTATCCGCTAGACTCTCACGATGTTGCGCTCTATTGACTTTTTGGAAAAAAGTGCTACACTATTGCAGCAAGTTTCTACAAGGAGATTAGACGTGCGACTGACTTTGTTTATCGGGGCTATCGCCCTCGGCGCAGCTGGCTTCAGCTATTCCCAAAACGGCTTTGCTTGGATGAAGAGCGGGAGCAATCTCGGGCCCTTCGAGACACGTATCGGCGGTGTCACTTCCGAACTCCGGAAGGATAATCCCGATCTCGAAACCAATATCCGGCGTTTCGTGGCCTGCGGTCCCGACTGCACCACTCACGAAGAGATCTTCGCTGAACGCGAAAGAATCCTCCATGAGACCTGGCCCGCTGTCTTTGACCGCCTCATGGTCGATGGCGACTGGGGCACCTATGCTGATACGGTCGGAGATCAGAGGCGCTTCAAGGAGGCTCTGGCTCTCTTTGGCCATGATCAGCTTCGGAACCAGTGCACCCCTGTCATCCACTACCTCTGGTGGAATGGTGGCAGGACGCCTGAGGTCAAGAGCAATGGTGAATACCAGTGCACCACCTCGCCCACCAGTCGGCCCTAAAAGGTCCGGCCCAAAGAAAAACGAGCCACCCTCTGCAACACAGTGGGTGGCTCTTTTCTTTTTGTATAAAAAGTAAAAGGGCGGGTATGTCTGTCGACACCCCGCCCTCTTTCTTTCCTCGCTGGGAAATTGTTCTTACCCCTTTAGGAGTTCTCGTATTCTTGCGAGTGCTCTCCTGGCATCCTCCGTAGCCGAGCACTTCGGATGACCCTGAGACAATTCCTCGAGCTCAGCCAGCTTGGCCTGAAATTTCTCGAGAGCCATCACGCCTCCGCGATTGGCTATCACCAGGGCCAATGCTTCTGGGTTGAACCGATACTCTACTTCCTTGATTACCCGAAGCATATTGTGCGGCCGCACGGCCTTGTGTACCGCCGAGACCCGACGTCGCTCTGGGACTTCGTAGTAGTACATGGCGATATCCGTGAGCACCGATTTGAGAACGCGGTTGCGATCATCAGCTTGACCATAGAGAAGTGCGAGGCAACAGGCTATGCCCACAGGATCTCGCTCGAGCACCGTACCACCCTTTTGAAACAAAGGGTTGCCGCTCTCTGGTGGAAGCTCCTTTCTGAGCTGCGGCTCTCGTTGCTTTTTTTCTTGTTTCTCCTTCACTACTTCAGGCACATCACGCTCTGCCTGTTCGTCCAAGAGAGACGCAAGCGTTTCCCCTGCCAAGGCACGAATCAGACGATTGTAGATTTCTGTCGTGTCTTTTTGATCAAATGCGATTGTCCAGACATCTTTCTGGCGACTGGCGCCATACTCAGCCTGGAATTCGATGATGAAATCTGAAGCTCGACTAAGCGTGATGCCCTCAGTACCACTACCCGAGACACGGCGTCCCGCTTGCCTGACTTCAAATGTCCCTCGCAAACCAGCTCGATAGAGGAGTTTCTCCAAATCGTATTCGAACTGATAGAGCAAATCTTCTGGTCGCCAGTATGCCTGGTAACCCGAATTTGTAGTCAGCCGGACAATTGCCTTGTCACGGCTCATCGGGGATTTACCCCCAGATACTTGTGTCGCCATGACGGCCTCCCTACACTTTTTGGTAAAAAACAAACGAGGCGGTTTCCCTCCTCGCTTGCCTCCACCCTAAAGCAAAAAATGGCTTTAGTCAATGGTTCTCTTGTTTTGTCTTTACTCGCTACACGTCACTTAATTCCTCTTCGAGACGCTCTTTATCGAGCCCAGCTCCAACCGACTCTACCTCATAGTTGATATGCATATCACCTCCCGAAAAAGCTGGCTCTGCTTCTGGGATAATACCCGGCTCTTCGTGTTCGTATTCTAAGTAAGCACCTTCTTCTTTTTCTTTCTCTTCGATAGACATAGTTTCTGTAACAAAAATTACTTTTCTCTATTATACCCTATTTTCACTTCTTCCTCTTGACTATACCATACCCCCTATGGTATATAAGAAAGGTAACCAAAAAAATACTTTTATGACCAAAGAACAAAAAGCTATCGTCGACCATATCAGCCGTCTCGAAGGCCAACTCGCTGCTGTCAAAAAAGAGCTTTGCCTAGGTGCCCCTGACTGCGTCCGTGCAAGCGAGACTCTCCTCTCTGCTTCACGCTCTTTTGCAGGCTTGCGCCAAAAATTTACTGAAGCCTTTCTCCTTCGTCACTTTGCTTCTCCAAGCACGAGCAAAGAAAAAGAAATGTTTAGTAAACTCATCGCTCTAATCAAAGGTTAATCCCCCACTTCCATGAAACACATCACCATCTCAGAATTTCAAAAA
>CAYLMF010000050.1:0-4228 GCA_964385005.1 uncultured Bdellovibrionales bacterium
TGACGATATCGCTCCAGGACGGAAAACTGACCCATGGAACTTCAATTGGAGTAAGCTCTAAAATTATTTAAAATATGACCTATATATTAAGACTCACGGTCAATCAAGATGCATCCGTGCTTCGTATCATGCAAGATGAAAAGATAGTAGGGGAGCGGAGTTGGCAGGAGGAACGCGATATGGGCAAGCAACTTCTCAGTGCTTTACAGGGGATACTTACTGAAAATGCCGTAGATAAAACAGAAATAAAGGAGTTTGTGATTGATGGAAATGCCAAGGAGAACTTCACCTCAAGACGTATTGCTGAAACGGTCCAAAAAGTGTATACTTTTGCTATCAATCAACAGTAGTTTTTAGTCGTTCTTTCGCTTGATTGAAAAAAACCAAAAAATGTTTACTTCTTTCCCAAACAAGAAGAAATTTCGTTAAAAGGCTTCTAAAAAGCCCATTTTTCGTTTGCTGTTGACAATAAACAGTCTCCTTGTTATAATCTCAAGACTTATTTTAAAGTGATTTACTTTTCTCTTCAGGTCCGAGTAAATCAATGAAAAGAGAGTGCTAGTATTCGGCCGCTAAATTTTCCAAGCAATGGTGCGACCTGCCACCCAAGTTAGTTGTAAATAGTTATCCGTAATCTCACAGACCCTACTTGTCTTTCCTTTCACGAAGACAAGGAGTACCGATGTGAGCGATTTTTTATGTCTCAAGACCAGAAAGCTCTGCGAGTCAAAGATTCATTTAGTAAGGACTCGTCCCTTAGTAAGCGTCGCTTTTTTAATAACCGTATCACTGTCTCTCTTCCGGACCTGATTGAAGTGCAGACTGATTCATACAAGTGGTTTTGGGATAAGGCTCTCAAAGAGCTTTTTGACGAAATCAACCCAGTAGCAGACTTTACTGGTAAGGACTTGGAACTTTCTATCAAGGACTACTATCTTGATGAGCCTAAATACAGCGCTCTTGTGGCCAAGAACAAAAATATTTCTTATGAAGCTCCTCTTCGTGCCAAGGCTCAGTTGGTCATGAAGAAAACAGGAGAAGTGAAAGAACAAGAAATCTACCTTGGAGAATTCCCACTCATGACTGAGCGCGGAACCTTTATCATCAATGGTGTTGAGCGTGTGGTAGTTAGTCAGCTTATTCGCTCTCCTGGCGTTTTCTTTACCATGGACTTCCAGAAAGGAAAGAAGCTTTTTGGAGCCAAAATCATTCCTAACCGTGGAGCTTGGTTAGAAATTGAGACAGATGTAGATGGTATAATTTCAGTCAAGATTGATCGTAAGCGTAAACTTCCAGTCACGACTCTTTTCCGCGCTTTTGGTTTTGATGAAAAGCAGATTCGTGAAGCCTTCACAGACATTGATAACGGTCCAGTGAAGTTTATGGAAAACACGCTTCTTAAAGACACCACCACCAGTCAGGGTGAAGCCTACCGTGAAGTCTATAAGCGTTTGCGTCCAGGTGACTTGGCAACAGAAGACAACGCCAAGCAGATGATTGACGCTATGTTCTTCAATTTCGAGCGTTATGACTTTGGTGCTGTAGGACGCTATCGTTTGAATCAGCGTCTCTCTGTAGAACGCTCAGACAGCGAAGAAAACCGTATCTTGAATACAGAAGACCTCGTGCTTATCGTAAGCGAAGTAATTCGTCTGATGAATGACCCAGAAGGTCGTGCTGATGATATCGATCACCTTGGAAACCGTCGTGTCCGTGCTGTAGGTGAGCTTATCCAGAATAAGCTTCGTGTTGGTTTGTACCGTATGGTGCGTAATATCAAGGATCGTATGAGTACTTGTGACCCAGAGACGGTTGTCCCTGGTCAGCTTATCAACCCTCGTCCAGTAGCTGCTGCTGTGAAGGAGTTTTTCTCAAGTTCACAGTTGTCACAGTTTATGGACCAGGTAAACCCACTGGCTGAGCTCGAACATAAGCGACGCTTGTCAGCTATGGGTCCTGGTGGACTTACTCGTGAGCGTGCTGGCTTTGAAGTTCGTGACGTTCATCATTCTCACTACGGACGTATTTGTCCGATTGAGACTCCAGAAGGTCCAAACATTGGACTCGTAGGTCACCTCGCAAGCTATGCTCGTGTCAACGAGTATGGTTTCCTTGAAACACCATATTTGATTGTAAAGAAAGAAATAAAGGCAACCGCAGAAGAGCTTGAACACCGTATTTTGACTGAGACAGTAGCTGGTGTGAAGGCTGGTGAAAAATTGACCAAAGAAACCGCTAAGAAAGTAGCCAGTGCTTTGAAGGGCGAGATGGTAGCTGTGCGTCCTTTTGTCACTCTTGAAATCGAGTACCTAAATGCCATCGTAGAAGACCGCAAAATCATTGCTCATGCCGGTGTAGAGCTTGATGAGAATCGCAACTTTGCTGAGGCACTTGTAGAAGCTCGTGTGAAGGGTCATCCAGAAACAACTGAAATCGAGAGAATTGACTTTATGGATGTCTCTGTGAAGCAGTGTATTTCTATTGCTACTGCTCTTATCCCATTCTTGGAGCATGATGATGCCAACCGTGCGTTGATGGGTTCAAACATGCAACGTCAGGCAGTTTCTTGTGTTGTGCCTGAGTCTCCTATCGTGGGAACTGGTATCGAAGACAAAGCCGCTCGTGATTCTGGACAGGTAGTGCTTGCTGATGCAGACGGTGAAATTATTGAAGTAGACGGTGGTCATATCGTACTTCGTGCCAAAGCTCCAGCAGGATCAAAGAAAGAATACAAAGACTACGAGTACACCTTGCAGACATTTGAGAAGTCAAACGCCTTTACCAGTATGAACCAGGTACCACGTGTATCGAAGGGTCAGATGGTAAAGAAGGGAGACCTTCTTTCAGATGGTGCTTCTACCGATCATGGAGAGCTCGCTCTTGGACAAAACATGGTAGTGGCTTTCGTGCCATTTGATGGTTACAACTTCGAAGACGCTATTATCGTTTCTGAGCGTATCGTGCAGACAGATCGTTGGAGTTCTATTCATATTGAAGACTTCACACTCGATGTCCGTGACACTAAGCTTGGACCGGAAGTGATTACTCGTGATATTCCAAACATCGGCGAAGACCGTCTCAAGAACTTGGATGAAAACGGTATTATCCGTGTCGGTGCAGAAATCGCTTCTGGCGATATCATGTGTGGAAAAATTACTCCAAAGGGTGAAGGAGATTTGACTGCTGAAGAGCGTTTGCTCCGTGTCATCTTCGGTGAGAAGTCTCGTGATGTGAAAGATTCTTCTATGTACCTCCCTCACGGAGAGCGTGGTAAGGTAGTGGACGTCAAAATTTTCTCACGTGAGCGTGGTGACAAATTGCCAATGGGCGTGTTCCAGCAGATTCAGATTTCAGTAGCGAACATGCGTAAGATTAGCGTCGGTGACAAGCTTGCTGGTCGTCATGGTAACAAGGGTGTTATCTCTCATATTGCTCCAGCAGCAGATATGCCATACCTACCAGATGGTACTCCAGTCGACGTGATCCTAAACCCACTCGGTGTAGCTTCACGTATGAACATTGGTCAGATTCTCGAAACTCATCTTGGATGGGCTGCAAAGACTTTGGGATACAAAGTCGCTAGTTCTTCTCTTGACGGTGTTTCTGTAGAAGATATCAAGAGTCAGCTTCGTGAGGCTGGTCTTCCAGAAAACGGAAAGATTCGCCTTACCAATGGTAAGACAGGTGAACAGTATGACAATGAGTCAACTGTTGGTGTGATGTACATCTTGAAGCTCAATCACTTGATTGACGACAAGATTCACATGCGTTCTATTGGACCGTACTCTCTTATTACTCAGCAGCCTCTCGGAGGTAAAGCTCAGTTTGGAGGACAGCGCTTCGGAGAAATGGAAGTGTGGGCACTCGAAGGATATGGTGCCGCTCATACGCTCCAGGAAATGCTTACGATCAAGTCAGATGATGTCTTGGGTCGCTCGAAAGCATATGAGTCTATTATCAAGGGTGAGCCAATTAAGAGTCCAAACCTCCCAGCATCATTTCACGTGCTCGTGAATGAGCTTAAGGGTCTCTGTCTCAATGTAGAGCTCAAGGGGGTCAAGACCATTGATCCAGCCGATGAGCCTGATACATACTAATCTTAATCACTCTAACGAAACAAACGTATGACCAATCCTATGGACAACATAACGAAAGTGAGTGATTTCGAAAGTGTGCGACTCACTCTTGCTAGCCCAGAACAAATTCTTGAGTGGTCTCATGGTGAGAT
>CAYLMF010000051.1:0-4069 GCA_964385005.1 uncultured Bdellovibrionales bacterium
TCTTGCTATACTACTCATATGTTTCTCGATGTTCTCCTTGGCCTCCTGTGGGCCACCCTCACTAGCTTTATCTTCGATGTTCCGCTGACTCCTTGGTGGCTATTTTTGGGGGTTTTGTTTGCCTTTCTCCCTGATACTGATTTTTGGATAGAACTCCTAAAACGTGGCACTGTAGGTGGCAAAAAGCTTGGTGCTCATCGTGTCCTGACGCACATCCCCTTTCTCTTTGTGATTCCTACTATTCTACTCTTTATCTACGGTGGACCAGCCCTTGGTACCCTTTTTGTCCTTGGTGTCTACGGCCACTTCTTACACGATGCTACTGGTATGGGCTACGGCTACCGTCTCCTGTATCCGTTTTCGCCGTATTTTTATAAGTTCTTCTCAGATAAAGATGGTAGTATACGCTATACGAGGGAGCACTTCCTTGTACGCTGGACCAGAGAAGAGGTAGAAGCCCTCCACGAAAAACACGGCAACGATGACTGGCTCCAGGACGATATCCGCTATCATCGCGAGCATTGGCGTGAACTTCTTCTTCAGATAATTATTCTTTTTCTCGTTATCACTCTTTTTTATCACATACTGACATGACCAAAGTCCTCTCTATCGAAACTTCTTGCGATGAAACCGCATGCGCTATCTTGGAGTCCACTTCAGATGGTATCCGCGTGCTTTCCAATATCGTCTCTTCTCAAGCAGACCTACACGCTGCCTACGGTGGTGTCGTCCCACAACTGGCTGCGCGTGAACATATAGAAAACATCGTGCCGGTTGTATCGGAAGCGCTCACAAGTGCCGAGCTCTCACAAGAAGACATAGATTTTATCGCTGTGACCGAAGGCCCTGGACTCATGCCAGCACTCCTCATCGGAGTCAATGCAGCTAAGACCCTCTCACTTGTTTGGGATAAGCCCCTTATGGGCGTCCAGCACCTCGAAGGCCATATCTATGCCAATCTTCTCCGTGAAGATACTTCTCTTGTTTTTCCTCTCATAGCTCTCATAGTCTCAGGTGGTCATACAGAACTCGTGCTCATGGAAGATCACTTCCAGTATGAAATCCTCGGCGAGACCCAAGACGATGCCGCTGGTGAAGCCTTCGACAAGGTCGCCAAGCTCCTCGGCCTCCCCTATCCTGGTGGCCCACAAGTAGCCAATCGTGCCGATGCCTACAGACAATCTCATGAGGCAAAAGTAATACAGGCAATCACCGATAAGTTTCCACGGCCCATGCTTACAGCCGACAACTTTGATTTTTCTTTTTCCGGTCTCAAGACCGCCGTGCTCTACGCTGTCCAAAAAGAAGCTCCTCTAGCTTCAGATAGTGCTGAGTTTACTGCCAGTATCTGCCACGCCTTCCAGGAAGCGGCTGTCGACGTACTAGTCGGCAAGACCAAGCGCGCACTCAATCTCTATAGCCCTGCTACGTTTGTCATTGCTGGTGGAGTCTCTGCCAATACACGTCTCCGCGAACAGCTCACTACGCTTATCGCAAATCATTTCCCAGAAACTACTTTTCTTACTCCTGAGTTCAAATACTCTCTCGACAACGCTGCCATGATTGGCGCAGCTGCCCTCATGCGTTTTGACCGTATGACAGATGACGAAAAAGCAAACCTCAAAACCAATACCCTTACCCTAGATCCTAATCCAAATCTTCCACTCCACTCATAGTCACCCTATGCAGGTCACTGCCATCAAAACTTCCAAAGTCCATGCCAAGAAAATATCGCTTGAGCAATTTCTTGATGTGCATATTACATGCTTTGAAGAAAAATCCATCCTCGTACTTTCCTCAAAAATTGTGGCCCTTGCTGAAGGCAGGTTTATCAAAAAGGATACCGCTCTCAAAGAATCCTTTATCCAAAAAGAAGCCGACTACTATTTACCAGCCAGCGAGAGTCGCTACGGTATCCCTATCACGATCAAAGACAATGCCTTCATCGCCAAGGCGGGTATAGATAGCTGCAATACCGACGGTGTTTATTCGTTATTACCAAAAGACAGCTACGCTACTTGCAAAAAACTTCGTGCTTACCTTTGTACCCGCTTCGCCCTCAAAGAAGTTGGAGTGATTATCGTGGATAGTCATTCTACCCCTCTTCGTCGTGGTACCTTGGGTGTGGCCATTGGCTGGAGTGGTTTTCAGGGTATCAAAGCCTACGAAAATGTCCCTGATATATTTGGTCAGAGACTGACTACTCATGCCAACCATGTCGACGCCCTCGCCGCTACAGCTGTCCTTGCTATGGGCGAAGGCAACGAGCAAACTCCCCTCGTCAAAATAGAAGATACGCCCTTGATTACTTTTTCCGCCAAGTCTCCTACCAAAAAAGAACTCTCCTTTCTAAAGCCCCTTATCGAAGACGATCTTTTTGCTCCCATTCTCGATATGACCAAGTTTACCAAGAGGAAATAAACAAAGAGCCTTTACCCCGTTAGAGTTTCCTACGTGCCCCCTTGATAACGGCACTTTTTTACAGAATAACTCTAATGGGGTTGACAAAATACCAGAAAGCGCGTACTATCTTTTAGCGACCCTGAAGCGTATGGGAGACAAAGTGACTCCGATGTACGGAAAGCGTTCCGTACAAGCGGTACAGAGAAAGGATCAAATCCTCTTTCGGGCAATCAAATGCCTTTCTCCATCCTTAACTCTTTCTACGCTTCCAACTTAATGGGAGGCCCGCTGGTATTATCCGGCAGGCCTCCCTCTTTTTTTCTCTTTTTTGCTGGTAAATAGGCTTGACTAAGCACGTTTTTGTGCTAAGCTGAGGGGGCTTTCTTTGGTAGTTGAACGCAAAAACAGGGGCAGTACCCCCGTTCCTGACTGAGCGAGTGTCGATCTGATTAAGCGCCATGGTCGCATGGCCTTCCTATCACGTCGAACCAGCATTCCTGGAAAGTACCTTTAAGGGGGCTCCTTGCACACTCCCTGTCAGGGAGCCCCTTCTTTTTTTATTCTGGCTTTCATGCTAAGATAAAACCGTGGCGGGATGGACATTGAATTAAATAGCGGAGTGATACACCTATACTCGTATCTTCAACCTCCGTTTGGCACTTGCCTTTATATTTTCTTCTCTTTCCCTCCCCGCCCACAACCCTTGCTCTCATCGTAGAGCATCACCATTCTCATTTAGAGTAGCCCGCAAAGACAAAGTCTCCTGCGGGCTTTGAGTTTTTTAGTTGAATCTAAGCTTTTTCTCTGCTATTCTGTCTCATATGGAACTTCCAGAACTGTCCAAAACCTACACCGCCGCCGAATGGGAAGACCGCCTCTACCAAGCCTGGCTTGAGAGTGGCTACTTTAGTCCTGATGTTTGTCTCGAAAAAGGTGTAGCAGATGCTACTGCTGAGCCCTTTAGCATGGTCCTTCCTCCGCCCAATGCCACCGGCACCCTCCATACTGGTAGTGCTGCTATGCTTGCTATCGAAGATACCTTTACTCGCTTTGCTCGCATGCAAGGACGCCCCACTCTTTGGCTTCCTGGCACCGATCATGCTGCTATTGCTACACAGAGCAAGGTCGAGCGTATCCTCTGGGAAGAGGAAAAACTCACTCGTTACGATCTCGGTAGAGAAGAACTCCTTCGTCGTATAGGAGTCTTTGTCGAAAACAATCGCGACACCATGAAAAACCAGATGCGCAAAATGGGTTCATCGCTTGATTGGTCTCGTGAAGCCTTTACTCTCGATGAGAAGCGTCACCAAGCTGTGTATAAGGCGTTCAAGACCATGTACGATGATGGCATTATTTTTCGCGGTGATCGTATCGTCAACTGGGACCCCAAAGGTCAGACCACCATCTCAGATGATGAAGTGGTCTACAAAGAAGAAGTCAGTCAGTTCTACTATCTTCAGTATGGTCCCTTTGAAATAGCTACCGCTCGTCCCGAGACAAAGTTTGGCGACAAGTACGTGGTCATGCATCCAGATGACACCCGCTACGCTGCCTACGCTCATGGCCAGACTATTGACCTCGAGTGGATCAACGGCCCAATCACCGCAACTATTATCAAAGATGTTTCTATCGACATGGAATTTGGCACTGGTGTCATGACCATCAC
>CAYLMF010000052.1:0-4067 GCA_964385005.1 uncultured Bdellovibrionales bacterium
GCACCACGCGGAGTGCCTCAGATCGAAGTCAGTTTTGACATCGATGCCTCTGGTATCCTCTCTGTGACTGCCAAGGACAAAGCCACCAACAAGACTCAATCTATCCGTATCGAAGCTTCTACCGGTCTCTCTAAGGATGAAATCGAGCGTATGCAAAAAGACGCCGAACTCCACGCCGAAGAAGACAAGAAGAAGAAAGAACTGATAGAAGCACGAAACATGGCAGATACCCTCTCATACACCACTGAGAAGGCTATCAAGGACGCTGGCGATAAGCTCACCACAGAGGAGAAGCAGCCAGTCGAAGACGCCATCACAGAGCTCAACAAAGTCAAGAACGGAGATGACCTCGAAGCTATCAAAAAAGCCACAGAGGAACTCTCTACCAAGGCCCAAGCTATCGGACAAAAGCTCTACGCAGCTAGTCAGGCCGAGGCCTCCTCCGCAAATGCTACGGAAGGCCAGGGCACAGCCGAGGATGGAGCCAAAGATGCTGAAGTAGAAACCGACGCAAGCCACTCCGACGATAGTCATTCCGAAGCTGGTACAGCGGAGGATGGAGCCAAAGTTGAACCAGAAACTAAATAAGAGTAGGATAAAAGCGGGGCATTTTAGCCCCGCTTTTATTAAATTTAATTATGGAAGAACAGAGAGAAACAGCTGTATTAAACTATCAAGAAAGTATAAGAGAGATCGAAAGATTTGTAAGTTTTGTATATGAACTTGAACCTGCTATAAAATTAGCTGATTTAATAAGAAAGTTTGGCAAAGTATCTCGATATTGGCAAAGAAATTGGACTAAACTAAAAAATGATACTGATGAATGGAAGGAATTTAATCAAAGATTTAATAATTTTTCAAGAAAAGAAATCGTGATATCAGAACGATACTTAAGTATAGGCGCAGATAAAATTTATGATTATACAGAAGTAGTTGGTAAGCAATTAATAGTAATGCTCGTTTCAATATTCGAAGTTTATCTAAACCAAAAGTTTCAAAGTTTAATTTTACAAAATCCTTTACTATATTTAAAAAATCTTGAAAAAAGTGGCGATATTACAAATTTGTCTTTAAAAAATTTAAATAAGTTAGAATTTAATCTTGAAAAAATTGTTGAATTTTTAATTCATGAAGAAAAAATTAAGCCAAATTTTCAAAATTTTGAATCAACTCAAAAGTATTTTAGCTATCTAAGTATTAGTGTACCGAATGATAGCTTAATTGAATTTATTATTGATATTAGACATGTAATGATACACAACTATGGAAAGCCTGACAAAAAATTCTTAAAGAAATATTCTTTAGATTTAAACTCAGTACCTTCATTATCAATTGGAAAGGATCTAATTGAAGATGCAATAATTTCTCTAAATAAAATAGTTGATAAAATTGAAAAACAATCTATAAATTAATAATTTATTAGTATTATGTCTCAGAACAACGAACCACAACCCGTCTATAACTCGCCGAAGTAGCTTAATTCAAGCTTTGTATGAATGCTTCTAAAGAAAAATTTCAATCTATCCGAGATATTCCTTATACCATCCCTCTTGCGTATGGAGAGACAGATCACTGTTGCTCGGGGAAGAATAAGAAGCTTTTGGAGTATCTTGCTTCAGAGGGCTATGAAGTCCGTTTTCGTGTTTGTAGCTTTCGTTGGAGTGACATGAGTTTTCTACCCGATAAGGTGGTAACTGTACCCCATGAAGACGAGAGTACTCATGCCTACTTAGAGTTTAAGCAGGGTGATGAGTGGCGTGTAGTAGACGCTACCTGGGACAAAGGTATTGGTAAGTACTTTACAATAGAAGAGTGGGATGGGGAGGCGAGTACCGGCATAGCCGTCAAACCGATTGAGATTTACAGTCCAGAGAAAAGCCTGGCTATCATGCAGGATGATTCACAAGAAACGATAGAACAGGACTTATCTATCAATGGTGCGTTTTACAAAGCATTTAATACCTGGCTAGAAGAGTTAAGAAATAATAACTAAATACTTATGTCACAAGAACAAAACAAGAATCAACTACAGATTAAAGCCACAGATGAAATCCTAAAAGGGGAGTATGCCAATGCTATGCAGGTGATGCATACCAAGGAAGAGTTTGTCATGGACTTTCTCTCTACCTTTCCACCAGTAGCCAATCTCGTCGGCCGTATCATCGTCAGCCCCGGCCAGATGAAGCTCATCATCGCCGCTCTCCAAGACAACCTCAAACGCTACGAATCTCAATTCGGAAACGTGACTCCTTCTGAGCAATCCAAGAATCCTATCGGATTCCAATCAGAGTAAATACTAACAAGAAAAAACTCCCAGCTAGGGAGTTTTTTATTATTAACGATAGTATGAGGATCGATAGCTTGTTCTATAGGTTGATTTGTAACCCCTTGATCCAGTGTATGGATTGTAGTTACCTCTGGATGAAAAGTTATTGTAGAGAGAAGAATCGCGATTAGTTCGGTAATGAGGAGCTACATATGCGCCAGTTGTCTTTCTGTAATAGCCGCCGACCCGAGTATAAGCCTCAGCTGAAGAATATGCCATTCCCATCCCTACTAATAGCACAATCGAAAAGATTAATTTCTTCATAGGCTTTGTTTAAAAGTATTATACCTAGCCGTAGTCTACTCTTATACTGAATATAAGCAAATCGGTTATATCATACCTATCCAAAGAACCCAAGTCACCTATTGGCTTCCAGGCAGGGGAATAATTGACACAGGGCCTGCTCTTCCGCTACAGTACCTCCAAGTTCATTTCATCTTGGATAGGAGAGTGTGCCATGGAAATTCCTGGACTTGCTGAAGTATTTCATGATAGCTCGGCACGGGATATCATCGATGCCATCAATCTTGCCGGTGCGTATATCAGTGCCGCCAATCTACATCACCGGCGATACGACGCGCCACGACCGAGTGAGCGACAGAAGTTTCTGACATATTCCGGCTTCGCCTGGGTGAAACCCCAAGATATCGGCTCAACATCCGCCAGTAACACCAAGTTGCTCGATCGCCTCAAACGTATGGTGGACTCTGGACACCTTGAGATGCGTTACTGGGGTTCACTCCCTCGGTTTCGCGCTACGCGCAAGTATCGTCAGCCTCCCAGACCCAAATATATGTCTCGCAATAAGGGTGGCCGCTTCGATCATCATTGAGCCATCTCATCAGAAAGCAAACTCGATCCGTTGGTGCAGCGCACTAGCGGGTCGGTTTTTTATTCAATGAAAAAGCGCCCTCGGGATTGTTGTCCCTTGGGCGCCCTTCTTCTTATCCGTGTCAGGATTCCTCCTCGATTTCGATGAGTCATTCGACTGGAGCCTTATTACCAAACCAGGCCCCGCTTACCGGGTCTTCCAGTTCCGTAATCATGACCCAAAAGATCGAGAGTGCAAAAGTGACCACGAAAACCAGGAAAAGGCTCGTGTTTTCATTCTGGTATCGGATGAGCAACGTCAGCAGGACTAGGGTAGATGAAAGACAGGCCAGGAAAAACTTGGCAAATCCTGGCAGTCGTACATTTCGATTGATGCGAAACGTGTCTTCATCTTTTTTGAGGATGCAGGTCTGCACCTCGCGGTGACGCCGCTGCACATCCATGTACATATGCCCAGCGATGATGCTATGAAATATGCCCAGAAGTGGCAGTGGCCCCATGAGGATAGTTTCTTTGTCTTCCTTATGAAAGCATATGTCAGGAAGATACTGATGGACGCTACTGGCTATGAAAGTAGCCAGGCTGGCCACTGTAATAGCCTGCAAAACTAAGCCGGTATGATTTCTAATGGATTGCCAGTCGCCAAAATCAATGCCGACTACTCGTAGATTGATACGTGTCACGTTTGACCCCTATTGTTAAATTTGCGTGGTTTATTTTTAGCACTAATTGGCTATTTTGTCAATACTTTAAGATATCTTTTGGACTATCCTAAATATCCTTGTATGCCTTCAGTGCCTAATGGTTTATTGATCGATTCTTAGTGGTATACTGGATATATCAATGATGCAATAGTATGGAAAACAAGCAATTTACACCCAAAGTAGAACCGCCAAAAACACCCGAAAAG
>CAYLMF010000053.1:0-4057 GCA_964385005.1 uncultured Bdellovibrionales bacterium
TTCATGGAGCTTCGGGTAATACCAAAGAAGATATCCAGGCCTGTATCAAAAATGGCGTAGTGATAGTGCACGTCAACACTGAAATTCGAGTAGCCTACAAAAATGCTTTGGTTAAAAATACAGCAAGCGAAGAACTGTCACCGTATAAGTACCTAGCTAAAGTAGAAGATGAGGTCAAAGAAGTAGTGAAAGAAAAGATAAAAGAGTTTACTTTTTTGGTGTAAAAAATGAATGAGTATCAAAAAAACCAGAATCAGAAGAGTGAATGAAAATCCTGTGGGAGATGGTCCTGTCATGTATTGGATGAATCGTGAGATACGAGCCGAAGACAACTGGGCACTCCTGTATGCAGAGGAACTTGCTCTTGAGCACAAGAGACCTCTCGTAGTGGTGTACAACCTTGTCTTGGGATACCTTGGCGGCGGAGTAGTACAGCAGGTTTTTAAGCTTCAGGGGCTCCAGGAAGTAGCTCAAGATTTAGAAGCAAAAAATATTTCCTTTGTACTTATCAATTCTTCTGATGTAGAGACATCAGGTAAGGATTTGGTGAAATTTTTTGAGGACTTCCAACCGGGAATAGTGGTAACTGATTTTTCTCCTGTGCGAGCTCAGATGAGCTGGGTCAAGGAGCTTGGAAAGTCTCTCACCTGTAGTTTTCAAATGGTGGATGCTCACAATATTGTGCCTGTTTGGATAGCTTCGCCTAAACAAGAATATGGAGCCTACACACTAAGGCCAAAGCTCCATAAAAAACTTGCAGAGTATTTAGAGGATTTTCCAAAGCTTAAGAAACACCCATACTCTTTGCCAGAGGGTGTGCCAACAATTAATTGGCAAAAACTTTTTCCAGAGAATGCCAAAGAAAAGACAGGTATATTTCAGGGTGGGAGCAAAGAAGCAGAGAAAGTCATGGATACGTTTTTACGAGAGCGTTTGCCGGTCTATGCTACTGATCGCAATAATCCTTTGGTTGAAGCACAGTCTGATCTGAGTCCGTATCTTCACTATGGAATGCTCGCTCCACAGAGAGTAGCGCTCGAAGCGATGAAGCTCCTGGATGCCCCAGTGGAGGTAGTCATGCATGCCAAGAAAAATAAAGCCAAGGTAGATGAAAATGGACCTCTGGAGCTCATGGATCATGCCAGTGCTTTTCTAGAGGAGCTTATTGTCAGACGAGAACTTTCTGATAACTTCTGTTTCTATAACAAAAACTACGATACGGTAGAGGGGTTTCCAGAGTGGGCGAGAAAGGCTCTTGATAAAGAACGAACAACGAAGAGAGAATATTTGTATACCAAAGAAGAATTTGAGCAGGCCAAAACGCATGATGAGCTTTGGAATGCTGCTCAGATGGAAATGCTTGTGACAAGTAAAATGCATGGCTATATGCGTATGTATTGGGCCAAGAAAATTCTGGAATGGACTGAGTCACCAGAAGAGGCTCTTGAAGTAGCTATTTACTTGAATGATAAATATAGTCTCGATGGCCGTGATCCCAATGGGTATGCTGGGATTGCTTGGAGTATCGGAGGAGTGCACGACCGTAGCTGGTTTGCTCGGCCTATCTATGGCACCGTGCGCTATATGGCACGCTCTGGCTGTGACAAACGTTTTGATACCAAGGCCTATATTGCCAAGTGGCAAGAAAGAGGGTAGTCTAGTCTGATGCGAAATCGCATTATAGTTTTTTGTCATAACCAAGGGAGTGACGCATGTCTAAGTATCGTAAGCAGTTTCTGGATCTAGCTCTAGAGACGGGTATATTGGCGAAACAAGAGGGCAGGCAGAGCCTTCACCTCGACCCATTTTTTCAGGGTAATGCCCATGCCGCCAACCTGGCAGCTCGGGCATGTCAGGAAATCATGGGTAGCTCGAGTCGCCTCGAACTACATGAAGCAAGGTCTCTGGTAGCCTTTGACGATCCATCCTATCCGCTCTTGGCTTTGTCGGCACAGTCTTTTCGCGGCGGTGACTGTCGGCATTTCGTGCACTACACAACGTACCATCGGTATGAACGGTATGGGCATGGAAAGCCTACCGACGAGAAGTTCATTATTGTCGGCACGACTGAAGACTGCGTGCAACTCTCCGGTGCTATCGCATTTATCAATCAACATCTCGGGGTATGCGTCGGCGCAGTGATACTGTATTCGCCGACATTCATCCAGGCGCAGAACAGTAACTTTCCGGTACCGATTACTCGGGTTATTACCGAAGAAGAGGCCGCGAATTACCTGGGGGCCAATACCAAGTCCGGTACTTTTTTTCCGCCGCGGAGGCGAGAAAGCGCACTAGAATGACCTGATTCAGGTTATGAGGGTATACAAAGAAGACGGGGACGCGCAGCGCGCGAACCCGTCTTTTTCTTTGGCTTTACGAAAGGCATAAAAAAGAGTAGGCTGTGATGATACCTATTTCAGGTGTCAGAGCAGAAGCTCATTACCAATTTTCTGAGAGGAGGAGCTGGTGGATATTTTTGTGGCACCATACCCGATCCTCACTCAGTTTGAGTGCGGATCGCAGGTTCGAGATTTTCCATTATTTGCAGGGCAGTATACAGAAAGAAAGCCGCTGGACTCAAGTGAGTACACAGGATTGAGCAGCTCAGTTACTTTTCATCGCAAAGGGTGGCTTGGGTGGCGGCCTCTTGGGTTGCCAGAAATGTTTGAGTACGCAGCCCAACGGTTTCTGAGTGAGTTTCATACTCCACAGGACATGTCGTTTGACTGCTACTCGTTCGCTTGTTTGGCAGCAGGGCTACCCTTGCATGATAAGGGAGATATGCTCGCTTTTTGGGAGGTGGAGAGAGTAAGAGTACCCTTTATTATTGGTCGCAAGATTATTTTTTTGGTTGATGAAAATCGCCAGAGATTTGGTCATGCCGCTCTTCATATCGGGAATAATTACTACCTTTCCGTTCAGGGGGCTGGTGGAAGCTTGTCTGTATCGAAGCTGCGCCATCTGAGAAGGCAGTACAGACGAAGTCATCCGGATATATTGGTTGCAAGACCAAAACGAGAAATGCTGGCATTTCGCTAGTATCAGAACGAGAAGTGGATAGAGTGAATGGAACAGCAAAATTGGCTCCCAGGCGGAGCACACCTAATTGTCGATGGAGATCCTCGGCAGACCCTCATCAACTGTCAGGGGCTCTATGAGTGTCCTCTGGATGGTGATGGCAATCCGCTCGGACCAATCGTCGGCTATGCCGGCAAGTATTATATCGGCGACGGCCAGGAGAAGAATTATGTCGGCCTGGCCTACTACAATTACTCCATGGCGGACCAATGGCCGGCAGTTAATCGCTGGTTTGCTCGATGTCTGGTTAATGGCCCGATGAAGGCTGACGAACCTCAGAGCGCTGAACCCTATCGGTGGCAGTCGAAGATGGTCATTCTCGGCGCGCCGATGGCTGGTATCAAGTTCTCAGCCGCAGTGGCGGAAGAGCTTGGGTGTCGGCACATCTTTGCTGAGAAGAAAACGCTGAAGGTTGGACTGATGGTGGGCGAGCGTGACGAAGAAGAGCTTCGCATGCTTCGCTATGATATCCATCCGGGCGATCTGGTATTTATCGGCGAGGAGTTGGTAAATAACCTTTCGACCACCAAGGACCTGGTGGCCATCATCGAAGAAGCTGGCGCAGTCTACATGGGCATTATCTGCGTCATCAATCGCGCTTGGCCTGGGGTGCGCGAGTTTATGGGTAGGCCCATCTACAGCGTGCTCCGTGTCCCGACGCCACAGTATCGGCAGGATGATCCGATGATCTTGGCGGCGCTCGGTCGGGGACTGCCGATCATCGGCAAGCCTAAGTACGACTGGGATACGCTTCGGACGGCGATGGAAACAGCTCTATTGAAGGATGTGCGACAAAGCATCGTTGATGTAGTGACTGATTTCGGTGAGAGCG
Source organism: uncultured Bdellovibrionales bacterium (assembly GCA_964385005.1). GTDB lineage: Bacteria > Patescibacteriota > Minisyncoccia > Moranbacterales > UBA1568 > UBA1568. The sequence goes on from CAYLMF010000053.1 coordinate 3,911, forward strand.
GTCATGTGATGGGAGTGGTACCTTTTGATACTGATCAACAGAGAAGAGACCGATTGATCAGTGGAGAAGGTGCTGATTAGAACCCTGCAGATCCAACTGGATAGAGTAGGACTAAGTGGGCGGCAGTGGGAAGTGTAATAACACACC
>CAYLMF010000054.1:0-4057 GCA_964385005.1 uncultured Bdellovibrionales bacterium
GGTCAACCCCGGGGTTGTGGCTCCTTAACCCCGGGGTTTTCCCGTCGAGCACCAAAAACCCCCACTCCTTTCGGAATGGGGGTTTGAGTTAAGAAACCAGTCTGTTAAAAAGAAAAAGTAAAATTACTTAGTCTCAGTGATAGGGAGGTCTCCAAGATTCTCGTAATCAGCAACGTCAACATCTGTTGAAACTGAAGCATCGAAGTTGATATCATTGAGTGAAACTGTCCAATCTGGATCAGCACCACTTGCAATGACCCCTTCTAATACAACTATATAATTCATGGTGATACCTTCATCAACAGTATTGTTAGCTGAAAGTGTAACAGCACCAGTAACAGTACCAGCAACAGTTTCACCAAGTTTATTAGCAGGAGATACAGAATTCTTATAAACTACAATCTTAGCAGCGGCTGTATTGTAGTTAAAGAATGAATTACTAAATGTCATAGTATTTAGTTCAATAGAGTCTTCGCCTGTAGCAGTGACGCTGAATCGGAGAGCACTAGTTGTAATTGATTTAGAACCATTGGTGCTCTTAGCAACAACAGCTTTATTCTCTACAATCAAATGAGTGTTTCATGCAACATCAGAACCATCGAGTACATAGAGTGTACCGTTAGTACCCTTGATATTTGATGCAGAAACATCGAGTTCGACATTGAAGTCAACACCATCAACGTTTGTGTTTACATCAGCTATGAGGTAGTAAGTTTCTGTCTTATCCATCTTTGTAGAGTCTTCTGGAGCAATATTTGAGAATACAACAGATGTTGCACCTACTGATGTTGCAGAGATGAATTTGTTTGATGGAGTAAGAATTCTAAAGTTTGAGAGAGAATCAAGATCAACACCATCGAAATCGAGGTCGCGGAGCTTGACATCATCATTTTCAGCCTTGAGACGGAATGCGAGGATCTTTTGATCTTTAGCACCTGCGAGCAAGAGAGAAGCTTTAGGATTGAGGTCGCTAGAAGAAGCAACACCATTGGCAGTGCCAATAGTGAATACTGCAGAGCTAGGAACTGAACCAAGTGCAACAGCATTTGAAGTGAGAGCATCTGTGATGTCAAGACCAGTGAGTTTCATAGAGAAAGTACCAGTAGAGAATGCATCAGAGAATGTCGCTTTTACTGTCATTGATTTAGCAGCTTTTGTAACAGTTGCATTTGCATCAAATGTTACAGTACCAGATGTTACATTCTTTGTAGAAACAGCAACGCCGTCTATGTAGAGTGTAGCTGTTACATTGTTCTGGTACAAGATACCACCTGAAGTAACTGTATAGACAGGATTTGAGATAACGAGATCATTACCCTGGCTGACAGTGAGTGCGAGACTATTGAGAGTCACATCAGTTGAACCAGAAGCAATAGTTGTGTTACCGAGACCATCAGTACGAGTAATAGCGAGAGCAGAAGAATCGATGCTGATTTGTACAGCAGAGATAGAACCGATTGCAGATGTTACATCATTTTGATTTGATACGTATTCTGCAGTATCGATATCATCGAGGTTAAGGTCTTCGAATTTGAAACTCGTGAGAGTTGCAGCATCCTTGATCTTTGCCCAGATTTTGAATTCAGCAGTACCATCAACAGTCGCGAGACCATTGAACTCAGCTTCTACTCCATCATCAGCAGACCATGTCATAACAGAAGAACCGATTTGGAGGTAGACTGTTGTGAATGCGTCGTTAGCATTTTGGTTTGCACCAATGTTAGATGTATACGCAAGAGAGATATCTTCGAGAGTTACAGCTGTCTTTGATTTGATAGTACCTTTCGCGAGGATGACTTCATTTGTTCCCTTAGCATAAGACTTAGAGAGCTCAACTGAAGTATCACGAGCGAAGATAAGATCAGCTCCATTGATAGTGTAAGTATTGAGAGTTCCTAGTGTACTGTCAGTAACAGTTGATCGGAAACCAGTGTTTTCTTCAACAAGATTCATGTCAGAAGTATTTCTGAGAGAGAAATTGTAAGTATCACCAGCGTTGTTTTCAACACTTGTTACTTTAGCACGGATGTAGTATGTAGCAGTAGCAGCATCCTTGATAGTGTCGTTTACAGTGAAGATGAAATCTTTACCGTTAGAAGAAACTTCAGTAGATACTTGTACTCCATTTCTCTCGAGACGGACATCGCTGAGATCAGAGAGATCACCAGTACCGAGTTGTCGGAGAGTAATAGTCTGGAATTTGACATCACGAGTTTCAGAAGATCCATCGTTGTTTGCAACAGTGAATCGTCCGAGCTCAACAAAGTCAGTTGTGAGATTTGTTGTAAGACCTGAACCAGAGTTATCAATTGTTACCGGAGCAACAGTATATGATGTAGTTCTGAGAGCAGGAGTTACAAATGATCCATTGATTTCTTCTGCAGAAGATGCAGAGAGAGTACCAGAAAACTGGTAGTCCTCGCCTGTACCTGTAGAGAGTTCTACGTAGAGATCAAGAGTCGCTGTAGAATCTGCCTTCACGAGGTAAGCAGGAGCGAATGAAACTACAGCTGTACCATCAGAAGAGAATGCAGCTTTTCCAGAAAGACGTTTACCATCTTTCTCGAACCATACACGAGTAGATGTAGGGATAGAAGCAAGAGCAACTTTTGAGAGAGTAACTGTTTCAAGAGTAACATCTTCAGAACCTGCCTCGAAGTCTACTGCAGCAAACTTGATAGTACCTGTTTGTGGTATTTGAGAACCAGAAGTAAGACCACCTTTTGCAAGAGAAACTTCTACTTCACCAGCTTTAACTGGATCAGTAGGATCAGTAGGATCTTCGTCATCACAGAATGAAGGATCGAGAACACAGAGGATGTTATCATCCTCAGGATCACACTCACTCTCATCGAGAGCAGCAGCAACATAACGGAAGAATTCTCCACGTGTAGCAGAGGCATTACCATTGAAAGAAGCAGCAGAAGAGATGATGCCAGCTTCAGCAGCTTGATCTGCGACACCAGACATAGAAGTGCTATCTACATCGGTACAGCTAGAGCGGAATGCGAAGAGCATAGCTTCATAGCGACTGAGATTGCGCTTTGGATTAAACAAAGCATTTGAAGCGTTAGTGATACCAGCTTTAGAAGCGAGTTCAGCAGCGCGACATACCCAAGCTTCTGAGATATCAGAAAACTTGTTCATACAGACGTAATCTTCTGGAAGTTCAATTCCAACAGCTTTTACAACTGTACCAATAGCCTCTTGACGGAGGATAGTATCACCAAGACGATAGCCTGCAACATTTGCAGAATAATCGACGATGATTTCAGCTTCAGCGAGCTTGTTTGCGGCAGATACATCAGTATAATTTGATGCAGCAAGAGCACTAGGAACGAGGTTCATAGACATTGCAACAAGCGCGAGAACTGCGACAATTTGTCGGAGAGTCTGACGCATAATAAAAAGGATAAAAAATAGAATTGATCGAATTCTTCTGGGCAAAAGCACCAAGTGGAAAATATCGAGAGAGGATTCTGAGACATAGATATATACACATATATATGTATCCGTTTCTTCACTGTCCACCTTTCACTGTGAACTCTGCCAAAAAGTCATGACTACCTGTATGGTCTGCGTACCAAGTCTGGATGGTCGTCTGTCATGTTCGACATGATGTCGAAACTGATAAAAAACTGTCGAAACTGAGTAAGAGGATAACTAGGAAGAGATGTACTCGAACAATCGTAGCCAGATAATAGGGGTAATTCGCAGGTATTCAAGTACTAGACACCTGATTTCACCGAGTCTTCACAATTGTGAGGAGTATATATGGAGAGTTTCTCTACCGTGTTTTGCTCATCAGGATGTGCAAATCCTGGTCAAGTCGTTTAGTGGTGAAATACTCGATTGTGTGGAAAAAATTCACAATTGACACAGGTTTTGGAAACAATTTGTGTTCAATGAAATGGCATACGCTCGCATAAATCGCTTCTTCTGAGTGGACAAGATGACCGACAGGCTTACCTGACATGTCTGTCAGGATTGTCTCACGAGCGCCACCCCTGTCGAGGATGACCGTTGGCAATCCTGCGATCTGGGCTTCCAGAGGAGC
>CAYLMF010000055.1:0-4004 GCA_964385005.1 uncultured Bdellovibrionales bacterium
CAAACATATGTTCATCGGCGAATACTCACATACGATTGATCCCAAGAAGCGCTTAGCGCTTCCTTCAAAGTTTCGTTCGGAACTGGGAAAGAAAATTATTGTGACTCGTGGACTGGATAATTGTTTGTTTGTTTATCCAATCAAGGTCTGGGAAGAACTGGCCACTAAACTTGGCACGTTGCCTGTTGGTGAAGCGGGGACACGAAGTTTTATTCGTGTCATGCTCGCTGGCGCTACCGACTGTGATGTCGATAGTCAGGGCCGCATTCTTCTTCCTGAGTACTTGAAGAAAGATGGTGATCTCAAAAAAGACGTCACTATCGTGGGATTGTTTAACCGTTTGGAAATTTGGGATAGTGTGCGCTGGGATAAATATAAAAGTCAGGCTGAAAAAAATACAGGTAAGATTGCAGAAGAACTTGGAAAGCTTGGCATTTATTAAGTCGGTAGTTTTTTGACAACTTGCCCCGTTAGAGTCATTTATATTTTTATCATCACAGATTTGTATACGTAGTTATGAAAGACTCTAACGGGGTGAAAAAAGAAACAAGAGAGATTTCGAAGCATATACCGGTCCTTATGGAGGAAGTGCTTAGCGGACTCAATCTTGATCAAGGGAAAAGTGTCGTGGATGCCACCTTAGGAGGGGGAGGGCATACACGGGCAATTTGGAAACAGATTGCACCAACAGGGAAGCTTTTGTCTCTTGATCAGGATAGTGAGGCTATAGGGCACTTTATCTCAGAGGTACAAGAAGACAAAGAATTGCAAGAAGCATACAATGAGGGTCATCTCGTGGTAGTACATGCAAACTTTAGTGATTTATATGAAGTCATTGAAGAAAATCAGCAGGGCTCTGTAGATGCAATCATGGCTGATCTCGGATATTCCTCAGATCAGATAGAGAGTAATGAAAGAGGTTTAAGTTTTATGCAGGGAGGGCCGCTTGATATGCGTCTTGATCAAAGTCAGGGTGTGCCAGTAAGTGAAATGCTTCATGCTGCAAGTATCGACGAGCTTACCAAAATACTCAGAGGGTATGGTGAAGTAGATTACGCCGAGCAAATTGCTGAAGCTATACTCAAGCAAGATAAAAAAGAGTCTATAGAGACGGCTGAGATGTTGGCTAAAGTAGTAGTGGAGGCAACTCCGAGCTGGGTACAGGCAAAGCAGAAAATTCATCCGGCTACTCAGGTTTTCCAAGCTTTGAGGATTTGGGTCAATGACGAATACCGAAGTTTGGAAAGATTTTTGGAGGCTTCAGAAAAAGTTCTCAAGAGTGGGGGGCGAATAGCAATTATATCGTTTCATTCTGGGGAAGACCGCATAGTCAAGGAATTTTTTAAGACCAAAATTAAAGGATGTGTCTGTCCAAAGGAGTTCCCTATCTGTATATGCGGAATGAAATCTTCATTTAAAGCTATTACCAAAAAAGTAATAATTGCCAGCGATGAAGAACTTGAGGTAAATCCGAGATCACGCAGCGCTAAACTACGAGTCTATCAAAAACTCTAGTCTCACATGTTTCTTTCAGAGTCAAAAAAATCAAAAAGCAAAAATAAAACTAAAATATATGGCAGGAAGGGTGCCAAAACCGAAGAGTCGCGAAACTACTCCTTTTACGAAAGGGGATCAGAAAAGCGGACTAAAGGGCTCGAGTCAGGCAATGGCTATGGGAGTGCTTTTGACTCTGTTCCTGTCAGCAGGAGGATACTTGTATTCAGTTAATCGTAATGCTACGCAGGGGTATCACTTACGTGCTCTTGAAAAAGAAATTGCTAAACTTTCTGAAGAAAATACAGAGCTCAAAATTTCGGAAGCAGATATGCGATCATTTTACAGAATCAATGAGTCTAAAGATGAGCTGCAAATGGAAAAAGCTGAGGCGGTAAAATATTTAGAAACAAAAGATACGGTCGCTTTTCGTTAAGTATATAGGTAAAAATGAACCCTAGGTATGCGTAAATGTCGAACAAGTCCTGGCGGTCCAGGACCGAAAAGAACAAGTTCAGTTGCATCCTACGATTCACGTATGAGAGTGTTGGTCCTACGCACCTTTTTTATGGTTGGCGGAGGACTTATTTTTTTTCGTTTACTTTTTTTGCAAGTGGCTACTCATGATAAGTGGGTGGCTATGGCGCAGGATTTACATGGTGCCGAAATAGAGATTACTGCAGATCGAGGGGAGGTTTTTATAGATGATGGCGGTCAGCCATATCCACTGGCAGTCAATAGAGAAATTCCTACAGTATATCTTGTCCCTAAGGAAGTGACTGATCCGGAAAGAGTGGCTTCTGAGCTCTCGCGAATTCTCCAGGTAGATAGAGAGCTTCTGGTGTATAAGATGCGTAATCGCGAAGATCCCTTTGAAATTGTTAAAAAACGAATCAGTGATCATGAGCGTGCTCAGATAAGTGAGTTGAAACTAGCTGGTGTGAAGTTCCTTCCTGAGAAATACCGTTACTATCCAGCTGGTGAGTTAGCCTCGCATGTGATTGGCTTTGCGAGCCTTCAAGACAATGGCAAGGTAGGAGGTTACGGTATCGAAGCCTCCATGAATACGCTGCTTTTGGGTTCGTCGGGTAATTTACAGCAGGAAAAAGATGCTGCTGGGCGCTGGTTGCCGCTGACGGATCGTAAGGTTACTGACGCTTTGCATGGCGCCAATATTTACCTGACGCTCGATCGCAACATACAGTTTGAGACCGAAAAAATTATGCATGACGCGGTAGAGAAGTACGCTTCTGATCGGGCTAGTGCTATAGTGATGGATCCAAAAACGGGCAGAATCTTGGCTATGGCTTCGTCGCCACAGTTTGATCCAAACAAATATCGAGAAGTAGAAGACTACGCCGATTTTTTGAATACCACCCTTAGTTTGGCTTATGAGCCAGGCTCTATTATGAAGCCAATCACTATGGCTATTGGTCTCGAGGAGGGTAAGGTGACACCTGATTCAGAATTTAGTGATCCAGGAGTAATTTCAATTGGTGGATTTGATATCCGCAATGCTGAGGATAAAACGTACGGACAGAGTTCTATGTACAAGGTATTGGAAGAGTCTATCAATACGGGTGTTATCTATGTAGAGCGTCAGGTGGGTAATGAGGCATACCGGGATTATATGAAGCGTTTTGGTTTTGGAGAAAAAACAGGTGTTGAGCTGCCTGCTGAGCTGTCGGGTGATATTCGCAGTCTTGAGCGCACGAAACAGGACATTCAATTTTATACAGCCTCTTTCGGTCAGGGGATTACAACCACTCCAATGCAAATGGTACAGGCATATGGAGCTATGGCTAATAGAGGTGTCATGATGAAGCCACAGATTATCAGCCGGATAGAGCATGCTGATGGACGTATCGAAGAACGTGAGCCAGAAAAAGTACGCCAGGTACTCGGAGAAAAAGCCAGTGAAGATATTGGTAAGATGCTTCGTACGGTAGTCACTAAAGGTCATGGAAAAAGAGCTGATGTCCCAGGGTACCTTGTAGGAGGAAAGACTGGTACCGCTCAGGTGGCCAAGAGTGGCTCTAAGGGATACGAGGAAGGTTTGACTATTGGATCCTTCATTGGTTATGCGCCTATACAAGACCCAAAATTCGTAGTACTCGTAAAGCTTGATAATCCAAAAAATGTCGAATGGGCCGAATCAAGTGCAGCCCCGGCCTTTGGAGAAATAATGCATTTTCTTCTAGAATATGCCAAAATACCACCAACAGAAGAAATCCCGTCTACCAAGTAACGACTGTTTATGAAATCACTACACGTATCACTGTTAGAGAAAATGCTTCGCTTCATGGCGAAAACGGTACTGTGGAAGTATAGGCCTCAGGTGATAGGTATCACTGGTTCGGTTGGCAAAAGCTCTACCAAAGAAGCGATTGCTCTTGTGCTCTCAGCTCAGTATCGAGTACGCAAAAATGAAGGTAATTATAATAATGAAATTGGTTTGCCGCTGACTATTTTAGGCCGAAAGACAGGCGGGAGATCACTTTGGGCCTGGT
>CAYLMF010000056.1:0-3693 GCA_964385005.1 uncultured Bdellovibrionales bacterium
TTGCAGTGCCAAATATTAAAAGCTGGCAGTTTCGCGTCTTTGGTAAGTATGCCTATATCCTTCATATCCCAGCTCATCTGTATCATTTTTCTGAAAAGTCTCTGACAGCTGTAATGCAAAAAAATGGCTTTGCGGTAGAGAGCGTCACCTATCATCGTACTCTTCAGGATAGCTCTTTTAGTCTTTGTAATGCTATCAGAGAGAGTCAATTGCCAGAGGGTCTAAAAAACATACTTCTAAAAATCTTTCGTTGGCGTACAGCGTATCACTTTTTGACATTGCCACTAGCCTATATCCAGGCCTGGACGAAGCAGTCTCCAGGTATGACGGTAGTTTTACGTAAGGCTTAGGATAGAAATTGAGCGAAGAGTTTTTGATATTTTTCTATCGCTTTTTCCCAGACAAAAAGTGAAGAAACTTTTTCTTGGGCATTGGCAGCGTAGCTTTCTAGAAGTTTAGGTTGAGAAGAAAGTCTTAGGAGGGCCTTTTTGATGGCTTCTCTATCTCGGGCCTCAATTAAGATGCCGTCTTCCTCACCAGAAATGATTTCATTGGTACCGCCTACATTAGTGGCAATGATAGCTTTCTTGAGAAGAGCAGCTTCAATTACGGAAGTGGGGATACCTTCGGTATAGCTTGGGTTTACAAAGATATCGAATGTTTTGAGGTAGCCCATAGCCAAAGGTAGCGGGAGTGCACCAAGAAAAATAACCTGAGATTGAGAGGAAGTATTTTGAACAAGTTCTTTCAGTCGATCTTGTTCCGGACCGTCACCAATGATAACGAGCAGTGCTTGAGGGATACTTGCCTCGACAAAGGCTTGGATGAGATCGCGAACACCCTTGCCCTCTATGAGTCTGCCAATGTATCCAATAATAAATTTGTCAGAGTGTTGATTTTTGAAATCTTCAGCCATAGGAGCAGAGAGAATGAGCTCCTTCTCAACGCCACGATAAATAACCTGACAGTCTGTTCGACGAGAAAGTTTTTCCACAAATTGTTTGGAGGCCTCTGAGTTAGCGATGACGAGAGTGGCCTGTTTTAGGATAAAGCGACCAAGAGTATAGTCGTAGACCTTTCCGAGAAAGTTTTTTGAGGCGCTTTCAAATTGAGCAAAGTCTGAACCATGCTCTATATGTATCCAAGGGGCGCGGACTTTACGAGCATAATGACCAGCCATCAGTGAAGGAAAGAAGAAGCGAGTACGAGAAATTACGAGAGAGTATTTTTCTTGAGAAAGATTTTCCCAGAGTGTCCAAAATTCTTTCTTCCAAAAAATCGGAATGGGGTAGTTGTGAATAATCTCTATAGCCGGATAACGAATAATTTTTACACCTGTATGTATTATTTCTTGGTGAGGGGCGGTGATGGGAAGGTGTGGGGTAAAGACGGTAATGTGTGCACCTTGCTTGGAAAAGTGTTTGTTGAACTCATCACTGTGAGTTTCAAGGCCACCGCGATGAGGAGGGTAGTAAGGAGAGAAAACGAGAATGTCCATAACGTTTAGGGAGTATATTGCCAGATAATAATCTCTTCTTTGGGGTAAGTATACACTCTATGGAAGTGTTCTGGAATTTGGTCGTAAATAAACAAGATTGTATCTGAGTCATTTGAAGAAGTCTCTTTGTTGTAGGGTCTTTTGGCGTACGGATTACGAGGATCAGGCTTAGCATAGTAAATATAGATAGTATCAAAAAACCCAGCATGTTCTTCTGTTGAATGTGAGACTTCTGTTTGAAATTCTTTAGAAACTTCTTCTAGGTACTTGGCTTCATTGAGAATGGCATCTTTTTTTGCTGAGAGGACAAAGGTATTGATATTTTGAAGGGCGAGAGTAACTTTCTGTTGAAAATCTTTATAAGACAAACTAAGAGCAGGATTATTTTCAGAAGATTCCCGGAGGAGTTTCAGAAAAACTCTTTGATCAAAATAAAAGAGAGGATCATTAGTAGAAAGGATTTTTGTTTGGGCGTGAGTACGAAGGAGATTCTCGTTACCATTGGTGAGTATCGTGGCATTGGGAGGAAGATTATTTTTTATCCAATCAGCAGAAGAGAGCTGAGGAGGGGTAATGAGGTACTGCTTGAGTTGATTGATATAGAGCGCGCCAAGGATGTTTATGAAAAAAAGACCAATAAGCACATAGAGTATCCAGGTCCACTGTTTTGATATTTTGGGTAAAGCCGTTACAAATAGAGCAAAACTAAAAAGAGCGACGATGCCCCAGGCACGTTCTGGCAAGAGTGCAATATTGAAAAAACGTGGAAGTAGCTCGGCAATGCTAAAAAAAATAAGAGCACTAAAGCTGAGGGTAAAAATTTCTGGAGACGTTTTGATAACACGGTAAAAGGGGTATTTTTTCCAAAAGAAGTAGAAAAAGTAACTAAAAATAAAGAAGAAAACTGGGCCTGCATAGAAAGCGTAGTAACGCATAACTCCAATAGGAGAATTCCAACCAACAGACATGCCGTCGATATTAATGTATGTTGCCGGGTAAGCAAAATTAAAGGTGCTACTTTGAAAAAGAACAAAGAGGTTTTTTGTCCACAGGAAAATAAACTGAAAAACTGATGCAAAGAGAGAAAAGAGATGAAGAATAATAAAAATACTCAGAAGGGTAATAAGGAGGGGATTTTTTTGATAGACATCCTTGAGTGTTTTTCTGTAAAAAAGAACAGATGTAAAGATCCAGAGAAGCAAGATAATACCGGCAGCTTCATGATAAAAGGCTGTGCCGGCGAGAATAAATCCTCCGAGAAAGAAGAAGAAGCGATTATGAGAAAAGTAGCTGATGAGGACTGAGATACAAAAGAGAATAAGTCCAAAATTGAGGATGGCTTGAGGAATGGGGGTGTGACTATAAAGGACAAAGGATCCTGCTATAAAAGGAAAAAGATACACAATACACTTTTCTTTCTTAGAGGGAACGTATTGAGCGAGAAGGGTAAGCGGTAAAACAAGGAGTAGAGAAAAGAAGGGGAGGACGTATTTAAAATAAGCGTAGCTGTCCACACTAGCGCTTTTGATAAAGATGTAGGCCAAAGAGGAAAAGAGGGGGCGGTAGAGATGGAGGCTTGTGACAATACCATTGGCAAAATCTTTTTGGTAGAGCGAAAGCCAGTAGTAGGGATCGATGTCGGGCAGAGCATAAAAGGCTTGCACGATGAGTGTGGTAAAAGTAACAAAGAAAATGGTAACCAGCAAAGGTAGAGAGAAATTTTTCTTGTACCAGGGGAGAGTTTTCTTTGGAAACTGTAAAAAATCAGGATTGAGAATATGAGCGGCAACAAAGGTAAAAAATGAAAATACAATAGGCGCGAGTGGATGAGTAATAAAGAAAAAGCTAAAAACAAGCGTGACAAAAAAAGGCGGAACGATAAAGCTGATGACGGTTGCAAGAAAAAGTTTCTCTAGCCAAGTAAGTTTTTTTTGAGATAATTTTTCTGTAACAGCAGCAAGATTGAGACCTGTAAGAGGAAGAGCTATAACAAGTGCAAGGAGCGAAAATCCAATACCGAAGTATCCTTTGGTGGAATGAACCAAAAAGCTAAGAAGAAAAATAACAAACAGACTCACATTGAGAACAAAAAGATGTCTCGAAAAATTTTGAGAAAAATAACGCAAAGGAGAGAGCATGGTATTTATTTTTCGAGATCCTTGAGGCTTTCAGTACGAGTCAGGGTTGTGATTTGC
>CAYLMF010000057.1:0-3649 GCA_964385005.1 uncultured Bdellovibrionales bacterium
TATACCCAAGAGCAGATAGATCAAATTCTTTCTGGTGAAACACAGGAGGTAGATGGTATGACTTCAGAGGAAATTGCGAAATTAGGGGGACCTGAATAAAAGGAAGATTAATTAAGATAAAAAGCCCTTACCAAGGGGCTTTTTCTGTCAGTCATTGGGTGATATACTGGATATATTCGCAATATTTTATACTATGGCCAAAAAGAAAAAAGAATCCAAAAAGGTAAAGGAAGAAATCGAAGAAGAAGAGGTCTCCTCGTTGGCGAATATACTTCATGCTGATGCTAAAAAGAGTCTACTACTACTCTTTCTTTTGACGTTTGGACTCCTCTCTATGCTGGGGTTTTTTGATGCCGCAGGACTCCTGGGTCACTGGATTGATATGGGTATAGGTTCTCTTTTTGGATATGGCAAGTGGCTCCTACCTATCCTTCTTTTTACCTTGGCAGGATTGATGCTGTTTCGTAAGACTACAACCGCCAAGGAAGCGGTGAAGTATGTGGGGTTGATTGTCATCTACCTTACAATTTTGGCACTGATTCATCTCTTCATGGGGGATGACGCCAAATCGTATCTCAAGGTGGCTGAGGCTGGTGAAGGAGGAGGGTACCTGGGGTACGTACTTGCGACTGGTTTTTTTGTCTTGGCTGGTAAGGCCGCTGCTGCTATTCTTTTATTGGCCTTGTTTATCGCAGGTCTTATCATGGCGTTCAATGTTTCCTTTATCGGATTTCTCGAAGGTTCTCTTGGAAAGGTGATGAGTCTTTTTTCTCGTCGTGAAGAGGAAGATGAAGAGAGTGAGAATGTCGGAGAAATGGAGGAGGGAGAAGGTGAAGAAGAGATCCTAGACGAAGAGGATGGTTTGAATGAAGAGGTAGAAGCGCTGCAAGAGCACAATATTAGTCATGTAGAATTTCCTGACGAGGATGAGGAAGAATTTGAAGAAGAAGTAGAAGAAGAAGTAGACGAAGAAGAGGAGGAAGTTCCGGTCAAGAAAAAGCGTCGCCGCCGCTCTCGCTATGCTTGGCTGATGCCATCGCCCGAACTTCTTGAGTCTAATGGAGAGAAAGCAGTAGGAGGCGATATAGAACAAAATAAGAGTATTATCCAAAAGACACTGAAGTACTTTGGCGTTGATGTTATCCCTGGTGAAGTCAAGGAAGGTCCAACGGTGACCCAGTATACGTTCACGCCGGCTTTGGGTGTGAAAATTTCTCGTATTACGACCCTCAATAACGACTTGGCTCTAGCTTTGGCTAAGCATCCAATCCGTATCGAAGCCCCAATTCCGGGTAAGTCTTTGGTAGGTATAGAAGTGCCCAATAAACAGACGGCGCGCGTTCGTATGCGTAATGTTGTTGAAGGAAAAGAGTTTAAGGATCGTCCGGCTAATCTGATGCTGGCTCTAGGACAAGATGTCGGCGGCAGGAATCGTATCGCTGATCTCCGTAAAATGCCTCACCTCTTGATCGCTGGACGTACCGGATCAGGTAAGTCTGTCTGTATCAATACGCTTCTGATCTCTCTTCTGTATCAGAATTCCCCAGAAGATCTAAAGCTTATCTTGGTGGATCCAAAGCGTGTAGAATTGTCTGCCTATAAAGGTATCCCACATCTAAAAACAGAAGTAATCGTAGAAAATAAGAAGGTGGTCAATGTGCTCAAATGGGCAGTAGCAGAGATGGAGCGCCGCTATAAGATTCTCGAAGAGGCAAAGGTGCGCGAGCTTCAGAGCTACCGTGAAAAATACAGCCGTGGTGAAACAGTGACACGGGTCAATCTCGAGAGCAATGAAGTGACGGAAGAACCAATGGAAAATCTTCCGTATATTGTGATTGTGATTGATGAAATGGCAGACCTGATGTCGGCTCATGGCAAGGAGGTAGAAGCCTTGATCATTCGTTTGGCTCAGATGTCACGAGCTATCGGTATTCATCTTATTTTGGCGACGCAGCGACCAAGCGTTGAGGTGCTTACTGGTTTGATTAAAGCAAACATCCCGACTCGTATTGCTTTTCAGGTAACTACTCAGATAGATTCTCGTACTATTCTTGATAGTGGCGGTGCAGAGAAATTGATTGGTAACGGTGACATGCTTTACTCATCTCCAGAAGGCGGTGACGCGGTACGTCTGCAGGGTGTTTTTGTTTCTGATGATGAAGTGAAAAAAGTGACCAACTTCTTGCGTCAGCAGAAGATCGACCTGGGTGATGACGAAGAAGAAGATGTCTTTGGAAGTGAGGATGAAAACGACCCACTTATTCAGGCTTTGAACGCTGTGGATGATGGTGCCAAGGAAGATGACATGTATGAGAAAGCCAAAAGCATTGTGATTGATACTGGACGAGCTTCAACGACCTATCTTCAAACAGCCCTTGGTATTGGATATCCAAGAGGAGCCCGTCTGATGCATTTACTCGAGCAAAACGGTGTAGTAGGAATGGTAGATGGTAAGAAAAAAGTCTTGGTAGGTAAGGCCTCTATGCATGCACCTGATGAAGATGAGCAAAAATACGGAGATGATCATTTGCGCGAAGAACGAGAGCGTGAAAAATGGCAACTCTAGAGGATTAAATGGTAGTGTCTAATACAGTATTTCTTTTATGGTAGAAGCGAGCTTTACCCGCAAAAAAATTGAGTCACTTACTCTCGGAGAAAAACTCCGTAAGTTACGTAATGAAACACATATACCTCTCTCTGAAGTATCAAGAGCAACGCGTATACGCGTGAAGTATCTTGAGCTTTTGGAGAGTGGTGAATATGCCAAGCTACCCGCAGATGTATACGTCCGGGGTTTTTTGCGTAACTACGCTCGTTTTCTGGGCGTTGATGAAGTAGCGCTTATGAAGCTCTATGAGCGTGAACGGAATATTCAGGCCAATATGGAAGGTACAGAAGATAAGCCAAAGAAAAAGATAGGTATCCCAATGCATTCAATTGTTATTACTTCACGTACAGTCGTACTGACAGTGGCGGGAATTCTTATTTTGGCGGTCTTTGGATATCTCTACAAAGAATTTCGAAGCTTTGCTTCTGAGCCAAGACTCGTTATCTTAGAGCCAGTATCAGGATCAGTGGTTGGTACGAGTGAGATTATCCTACGAGGAAAGACGGATAAGGGTGCAAGGGTATCTGTTAATGGAGAGGCGAGCTTTGTCGGAAGCGAAGGTGATTTTAGCGAAAAAATGACACTGCAGTCGGGTATGAATACTATTTCGATTGTGGCTATAAACCGTTTTGAAAAAGCCAAAACAGAAACGCTTACCCTTGAAGCCAACTTTGCTCAAGCGAGTTCACCAGATTCAGAAGAGCTCAAAGAGCGAGCAGAGAATGATAAGAGTTTTTCTTTGGAGGTATCAGTCAAAAAAGCTACGACTATTACCGTTACAGCTGATGGTGCAGTGGTGCAGAACGGTCTTTTGGAACCAGATACTATCCGTAAAATTGAAGCGAAAAATGAAATTAAGATTACTACGAGCAATGCTCTAAATACGATTATTAAACAAGAAAATGGCGAAGAAGGGGCGCTTGGAGAGGCAGAAAAGCTAGTAAAAGATATTGTGTTTACCGAAGCGGGTAGACAAGAAAATGAAGAAGGAGTACAATAAAAACGTTTACTTTTATATGTAACCTAATTAAACAAGAAACA
>CAYLMF010000058.1:0-3479 GCA_964385005.1 uncultured Bdellovibrionales bacterium
AGTTCATAGCACTGGAGTACTTCGTAGCCCTCAAAAAGTTTTTTGAGACCTCGCTTGCTAAAGAAAATCATCTGAGTATCTTTGGTATTCCAGCCATCCCGATTACCAAAGAGCTGCCCAGAGAAAACGCCGCCTTTTTTGAGTGAAAGACGGATACTGTTCCAGGTGAGAGGGAATTGTTTGGGTCCAAGGAAGGGGAGGATAAACTGGGCACTGACAAAATCAAACTGACGTTTAGGAAAGCGGTAGTCCTGTACAGCAATGTTTTGAAATTGGAAGTTGTCAGAGGTTAGCTGTTTGGCTCGTCTCAGCCAGGTGGTGGATTGGTCGATAGAAACTATCTTTTGAAAGCCTTCAGTCAGCAAATACTTAGCATCATAGAGGGCACCTGATCCGAGGTCGAGACAGGAACCGCGTTTCTTGGTGTAGTGAAGACTCTCAATAAGAAGTGTATTGGGTGCACGGTGAGCTCTTTTTTGGTATATGAATGTTGATTTTGACATAGGAATGATAGTATAGCAGAAATCGAGAGAGGTGTCTTTGGTGAAGTAAAAAATACTCGCAAGTAGCCGTCTTTGTGGTATTGGCCGTAGCGAAAAGAGCCCTATTCTCAGGGCTTACTAAGACCTATTTTACAGGGTTGACTTTTATATAAAAAAGGTGTATAATAGCAAGTTACGGTAAACATTCCGTAATACAGAACTTTCACATTAGATAGATATTTGGGGAGAATTTCGATGACTAATTCGCTTCGCAGTATCGTGGCGAAGGTCACGGTTCTCAAGCAGGGTATTGGGGAGGTATGGCATGCCTACCTCGATATCGAGGAAGAAGACACTACCGAGGAAAGGGTGGAAAAGGTAGAGGACGTTGTTTCGGTATCGCTCCTGTACTTTATCCATGACTGGTGGATGGCCATCGCCTTTGCGGCGTTGGTGGTAGGTATGAACGCCTTCCACTTTGCCATCTGGCAGATCTTTTTGGCCGGCTGGGCGTATGACATAGTCTGCGCCATGTACTTTGTCATCTTGGATCACCATAAAGGTATCGACTTGACCCTGGGCTCTAACACGAGGCGTTCCCTCGATGTGCTCAGGGTCAGGAGTCGGCTGGCTTGGCTCCTGGTCCTCTCGGGTATACTCTCCAAGGCTTCGGTCTGGGATGGTCCTGAGAGGGTGGTGATGATTTTCCGCAAGGAAATCAACACCTGGTGGCGAGTCGGTGTCGTCGTGCTGCTGCTGGCTGCCTTTCAGGCGGCTTTCTGGCAGGCGCTCTGGACATGGGGCTATGAGACGGTGGATGGGGATGCAGATCCCCTCTACATGATCATCGCTATTGCTGTCTGGTATATCCTGGCAGTCAAGCGTTACTTCAGCCGTACCGGCTGGGGAGATACTTCCTCGGACTAACTAAGTGAAAGGGCGCGCTATCTGGAACACCAGACGGCGCGCTTTTTCTTTTTTTCTCTTGAAATATAGAGTATACTAGAGGCAAACAAAATACTATGCGTAATTACTCAAAGATTCTCACCCTTGGTCTCGTGACCTTTTTTCTTCTATCCCTTGTCTTTAGTTTTTATAAGTTCTATATTGTCCGTGACTACTTAGTCTATGGGCATACAGAGTGTGATCCAAGCGAGAGCGCTTGTTTTGTCTATGAGTGTGATCTCGAGACAGAGAAATGTACCGGTAATCCTGAAGAAGACACGGAGTACTATGCCTTGATAGCAAAAAATGCTTCACAGATACCCGTATGTGATCCAAATGCTGAAGAATGTGATGTCCTGACTTGTTCTCCAAATGAAAGTGATTGTCAGGTGTCTTTTTGTGATGAAACGGCAGCAGCCAAAGAAGAAGTAGAGTGTAGTAACCCAGCGGATTTCCAGGAAGAAGAGCTTGAGGAGGAGGGAATGGAAGAAGTGTCTGAAGAGGGTGAGGTAGAGAGTGAAGAAAGTGAGGAGACTAACGAACCAGCTATTATACAGAGCGGCAAACCAGGACTTACCGAAGATCCGCTAGAAATCCCTGAAGAAAGCTCAGAAGTGCCTACTTTACCCAAGGATAAAGCACTTGAATAAGACTCTTGACAAAAAATAAGAAAAGTAGTATTATACACAGTTAATCTTATTATTCTCGAGAATTCCTGGCTATGCGTATATTACTCGTTTCTGATGATTTTTCGGCAGCTGATTTGCTGTATCGCCTCAAAAAAGAGGGTCATCAGGTAATGGCCTATATCAAAGACCCTGATGCAGCGCGTGCCTATAGCGGTATCGTGACCAAGGTCAAAACATGGCGCAAATATCTTTCCTGGGTAGGGAAGGATGGCCTTATCGTTTTTGATGGTACCGGGTACGGTAAGGTGCAGGATACGCTTCGCAAGCAGGGGTATAGCGTGGTAGGTGGGAGCGAAGCAGGTGATCACTGCGAAGATGATCGTACCTATGGCCAGAAGGTTTTTTGGATTTGTGGCATGAATATGATTCCGTGTCGAGACTTTTCTTCTCTCGATGAGGCTATTCATTTTGTAAAGAAACATCCGAAGGCTTGGGTGATCAAACAAAATGGTCATGCATCTAAAATATTCAATTATGTCGGTCAGCTTGAGGACGGAAGTGACGTGATTAGTGTCCTAGAGAGTTATCGTAAAAATGCTCACAAAAAGGACCTCAAGAAAATCCAACTCCAAGAACGTATCTATGGAGTAGAAATCGGTATCGGCCGCTACTTCAACGGCAATGATTGGGTAGGGCCCATAGAGATGAATATAGAACACAAGAACCTGAGTAATGGTGACCTGGGTCCAAAGACGTATGAAATGGGAACCCTCATGTGGTTTGATAATGATGAGAAGAATCGTCTGTACCAAGAGACGCTTGCCAAAATGAAGGGTTACCTTACAAGCATTGATTTTCGTGGGGACGTCGATATCAACTGTATCGTCAATGAAAAAGGCGTCTACCCACTCGAGATTACCGCTCGTTTTGGTTTCCCAGCCTTGCAGCTACAGCAAGCACTCTCACCAGAAGTAAAATGGGGACAGTTCCTCAAGGCAGTTGCCGATGGCAAGCAGTACGACTTCACGTTCAAGAAGGGCGAGTACGGAATTATCGCCTTGGTGGCTCTGCCACCGTTTCCGTATGCTGATACTCTCAAAAATAAAAAGCCAGTCAATGTCGATATCTTTTTTGATAAAGATATGGATGATAATCATTTGCATCATATTCACTTGGAAGAAGTCTCACGACGTCGAAGTGGTGGCTTCTATGTCTCGGGAGTGAGTGGTTTTGCGCTTCACGTCTCTGGACGAGGCATGACTATAGGTAAAGCTCGTGATCATGCGTATGGCATCATGCGCAAGGTGACGCTTCCTAAGATGTTCTATCGTACCGATATAGGCCTCAAATTTGAGAAAGAAGACCGAAAGAAGCTCAAAAAATGGGGATACATGAAATAAACCAAAGCCCTGGCATAGTTCCA
>CAYLMF010000059.1:0-3428 GCA_964385005.1 uncultured Bdellovibrionales bacterium
AGGCCTTTTGAGATTATCTTCATTGATGATGGCTCTAAAGATAAGACGGTTGAACTGGCTCGTACCTTACATCCAGTGAGGCTTATAGAGTTTCGTAAGAACTTTGGACAAACAGCTGCCTTTGATGCTGGTATCAAGGCTGCCACCGGAGAAATTGTCATCACGCTTGATGGTGACCTCCAAAATGATCCAGCTGATATCCCACTTTTGCTTGAAAAAATGAATGAAGGCTTTGATGTGGTCTCAGGCTGGCGTCACAAGCGCAATGATCCATGGAGCAAAAAGATTCCATCACGTATTGCTAATCTTCTTCGAGGAATCCTTATCCAAGACCGTATCCATGATTCTGGTTGTAGCTTGAAGGCATATAAAAGAGAATGCTTTGAAAGTGTGGATCTTTTTGGCGAAATGCATCGTTTCATGCCGGCTTTGCTTATGCTGGATGGTTTCCGTGTTTCTGAGGTGAAGGTCTCGCACCATCCTCGTCTCCATGGTGTGACTAAGTACAATTGGAAGCGTGGTGTGAAAGGCTTTGTAGATATGATTGCTATTTGGTTTTGGCGTAAGTATTCATACCGACCGATTCATTTGTTTGGTGGTTCTGGTATTGTTCTTTCCTTTGCTGGTACGGCAATTCTTCTTTGGATGATTGTCGAAAAAGTGCTTTTTCAGCAGGCTATTGGCGATCGCTTGTGGCCGATAGTAGGTATTTTCTTTGTACTTATGGGCGTACAGCTTTTTGTAGCGGGACTTTTGGCTGACATGCTCGTGCGCAATTACTATCAGGGTCGTCATCGTATGAACTATTCTATTCGTGAAATTCGAGAGCAATAGTCATGAATATGAAGCTCCACCGAGGCAACTTTGAAAGTAACCTTCTTTTTCTCAGAAAAAGCGGTCTGTTTGATACATCAAAGCGCATCCTAGAGATTGGTTCTGGCCGAGGTGCTTTGGTGAGTAAACTCAGAGAAATGGGTCATGATGCCATAGGCACAGAAGTTAATCCCGAGTACATGGCGTATGCCAAAGATGAGTATGGGTTGGATTTGGTGACTATTAGTACCGCTACCACAGCGCTCCCTTTTGAAGATAAAGACTTTGATATTGTGGTGAGCTTTGATGTCTTTGAGCATATTCCTAAGACAAAAGAACACGTGACAGAAGTAAAGCGTGTCCTAAAACCAGGCGGTAGCTACTTGGTCTGTACACCAAACAAATGGACCAATATTCCTTTTGAGATTCTCAAGGAAAAAAGCCTGACGAAGTACAAAGAATATCACTGTGCTTTGCATAATTATTGGCAGATTCAAGAGCGTTTTCATAAAGCTGGATTTACTACACGTTTTATAGAGGTGCCCCTGGTCACGCCGTACTTTGTAGAGAAAATTCGTAAGTATCTAGGCACTCCGGGAGTACTACTAGTGAAGGTGCTTCGTCCAGATAGCTGGCCGCAGTGGATAAAGACAAACTTTTACCTGGTAGCAACGAAAAAAGACTAAAGAGTAAAAAGATATATATGAAGCTGACTTTTATCGGAACAGGGTATGTAGGATTGGTGACAGGGGCCTGTATGGCTGAGCTTGGACACACGGTTATTTGCGCTGATATAGATAACAAGAAAATCAATGGCCTTAAACGAGGCGTGATGCCTATTTATGAGCTTGGCCTGGATGAGTTGGTAGAAAAAAATGTCAAAAAAGGCAGACTTTCTTTTACAACCAATATCGGTAAAGCTATCAAAGAAGCAGAAGTCGTATTTAGCGCAGTAGGGACACCAGAAGACAAGAAAACTGGTAAGGCAAACTTGGAGTATGTCTACGCAGTAGCAGAGGCTTTTGCCAAGAATTTGAATGGGTACAAAATCCTGGTCAATAAGTCTACGGTCCCAGTAGGTACCGCTGATCAGTGTCATGTGAAGATACTGACTGCCGCTCAGGCTGGCGCTGAATTCGATGTTGTTTCTAATCCAGAGTTTTTACGTGAAGGCGCAGCCATCAAGGACTTTTTGAATCCCGATCGTGTAGTAGTGGGGACAGCTACGGAGCGTGCCAAAGAAGTAATGGAGAAAATCTATCGTCCAATTGCTCGTACTGGCCGTCCAGTGATTATGACAGATATTCGTAGTGCTGAACTTATCAAATACGCATCAAACGCCTTCTTGGCTACCAAGATTTCGTTTATCAATGAAATCGCTAATTTTTGTGAGTTGATTGGTGCCAATGTCAAAGAGGTAGCTCGCGGCATGGGTTCAGATGCCCGTATTGGTTCACGCTTTCTCTATGCGGGCAGTGGCTATGGCGGTTCTTGTTTCCCAAAGGATGTGCAAGCCTTGATAGAGACAGGTAAGGAATATGACTTTGATTTTCAGATTGTACAAGCCGTAGACGAAGTCAATGATGCTCAGAAGATGCGCCCGTACCAAATACTCAAACGTGAACTGAAGTCACTGAAAGGTAAGCGAGTGGCGGTGTGGGGGCTTTCGTTTAAGCCTCGTACCGATGATGTCCGTGAAGCTCCAGCGCTCTACGTTATCCAAGCACTTCTCAAGGCAGGAGCTATAGTGGTGGCCTATGACCCGGTAGCAGGTGAAGCTTTTGCACGCTCTTTGGATGATAAAAAAGTGCACTATGGTACAGATGCCTACGAGATTTTGGAAGGTTCAGATGCTTTGGTGGTGATGACTGAATGGGATGAGTTTCGTACGGCAGATTATGCCATTATGAATAAAGCTATGAAAGGCAATCTTATTGTCGATGGTCGCAATATCTTTGAACGTAGCGAGGCAGAGGAAGCTGGCTTCAAGTACTTCGGTATTGGAGTTTAGTTTAGATAAATATAAATAAATGATAGAGCAAAGACACTTTCCAAGGATTGGTTTGGTACTGGTGCTAGGGCTCTATCTTTTTTTTGGCTTGAGTCACTTGGGTCAATTTGTGACAGCCGATGAGCACAAGTGGTTGTATGAGCGCATCCCGAATTATTGGGAAGCGATACGAGATCAAAAGTGGAAAAAAACTTTTATCAATGATAAGCCAGGAGTCAGTGTAGCAATTTTGGGTCTGCCAGCTACTCGACTGTATCCGGATGCAAGAACGTTTTGTAACGAAGGAGAGGAAAGGATTATCCAGTGTGATACTGCCAACGCCGAGCACTTTCTTGTAGCCTTTCGACTCCCGCTTATTTTGGTCAACGGACTACTGTTGATTTTCCTCTTTTTTGTTCTTGGAAGACTGGTCAATCCTTGGGTGGCTCTTTGGAGTACCGCTCTTATCGGCCTTTCGCCACCGCTTATCGGTATTTCTCAGATAGTCAATCCAGATGCTCTTTTGTGGTCATTTGGCAGTGTGGCGACGTTTACTTTTTTCTTGAGTCTAAAAACAGGTGAGAAGAAATGGTCTCTTGTGGGGGGATTCCTTTTTGGGATGGCG
>CAYLMF010000060.1:0-3427 GCA_964385005.1 uncultured Bdellovibrionales bacterium
GAGCCATGAAAATCGTCAGACCTTTTGGTCTGGCGTTTTTCATTCCCGACGTCCGGATCCGAATCAGCGACTGCACGACGAAGTCGTGCAAGGTCGCGGTTCGGTGGAGTGAGCAAAGGAACGTGAGAGCTTGCTCTCGACCCTTTGCGAGCGGAGGAGCGAACGCAGTGAGCGATATCCAGCCGCCGGAGCCAAAGAAATGCCATCCCTTTTGGATGGGTTTTTCTTTGGTATCTTGTCTGTTGAGGGTCAGACCCTCTCTCCTATGCATTTATTTGTGTCGAGTTTGTGTCCAAAAATGGGTACCCACTCGACAAACAGTTAGGACACAATCCTTACTGCTGGCTTAGACACCTAGAGCGGGTGTCCTTTTTATTCCAGCAAAGGAGGAATTGTATGTTGAGGAACTTATTAATCGGTGCTTGTATCTTGATCGGGATTGGTCTTTTATTCATATTTCCAGGTGACACTATGAGCTCTAGCGACATGAGCGACTACACACTTAGCAAAGCTTACCTTGCGAAGAATACCGAGCAATATGCTCGATGCTACAACTCTGTAAATTATGGAGTATCGGGTTTGACTGATATCAAGATTGCTTTAATGGGTGAGTACTTCAATGATCCGCGAGTTAGTTCGGAAACCATGAAGCCGATCCAAGAAAGTTTTATGAATGGAATCAAATAAAAATGCGACAAGTCCATTAGTGATTATGAATCAGCATTTAAAAAGGTAGAGGCAGTTCAAGCAAAATCGGAAAGTCTAAAGCTTGGATGGCGTACATTTGTGTTTAGTGGTGGGACTCAATCGATCTCGTCTAATGAGATCATGCAATACAGTCCCTCTAGCGCTCACCGTACTAATCTATGACATTTATATAGAAAAGAAACAGAATGAAGCAAGTAACGGTTAAAGAAGCTCGCAATATCTTGGGTGACGATGCGGCGAATATGTCTGACGACGAAGTGCAGGATTTGATAGATAATTTGAGCCTAACGGCAAAGCGGGCATTACAGGAAGTCGCTGGACAACGTATGCAAAACTCTCCAAACACTATCGAACGTAGTAAAAATGACTCAACAGAGGTATAATTACATCAAATAGAGTTCGTAAAAGTAAAAAAGGTTATGTGTATATGCCCGATGCGAGCACGCCAGTTCTATATCTTAAGTCTCTAAAGATCTCAAACTTCAGGGTATTTAATAAAGACGGCTCAACGCTACATTTTCAGCCAACTTTAAATGTAATAATCGGTGAAAATAATTCTGGTAAGTCGGCGGTGATTGATGCACTGCGCTATGTCTTCAATCTTGGTAGTTTTCAGTTACGAGAAGATCTTATTAAGATTGATGACCAGGATATAAATCGAGATGGTCGTGTGCTTAGTAATGAAGAGGTTATAGAGTTTGAGGCAGTCTTTGTCGGCCGGGGCTCAGATGTTATGTCAACTTTGCGAGATATGTATGTCGACGAAGATCCTAATGGTACATATAACTTTCACATGAGACACCAGCTTACTCTTAAGAAGAGTAAGAGCGAGGGCAGGCATATGTACAAGACATCTAGCACCTATGGCGGTGAAGATTTTACGAATCTAGTTACAGCGGAGATGTTGGATTTTATCCGAAGTGTATACCTCTCGCCTCTTCGTGACATTGTGTCAGACAACAGAAGGATTGGTCTTGAGGTCGAACGTCTTGTTAAGAGTCAAGTAAGCGATGATGCGCTCAAAACGAAGCAGTTAGAAGAACTACCGGATGAGATGAGAAAAGCAGTTCTTAAGATGATCCATGACATTACTGGATTGGACTACATTTCATATGTTGGTCAAAATTTGCTTAGCTACTCAAGTCCCTATATCAAAGGCAAGCCCGAGGAGTTGGTAACTTTTTCGCCATCCAGTATTAATAGGAATTTGTATAGATCAATGCTACCGTTGTTTACTTATCAGGAGCATGGTTTAGGCGGATTAGACCTTGAGGCAAATGGACTTGGAATAAACAATTTAATTTATGCGAGCATCGTACTTTCAAGAAAAAAGAATGAAGAACATTTCAGATTCTTTTTGATCGAAGAGCCGGAAGCGCATCTTCACCCGCAAATGCTCAGGACATTTTTTGGAAAACTGAACCGCATAGAATCACATCAGGTATTCGTAAGTTCACATTCGTCAATGATCACTGCAGAAGTTGATATAACAAAGATTACTTTGATGAAACGATTTGATGGAGGTGTGCCAAAGGTAACTCACCTTAATGACGTTTACGGCAAAGATGAAATGAAAGCTCACCGTACATACCTACATAAGTTTCTTGATTCCACTAGATCACAACTGCTCTTTGCAAGGTCAGTCATATTTGTTGAAGGAATAAGTGAAGCTTTATTGATAAGTAAATTTGCCGAATTGATGGGTAAGAGTCTTCAAGATGCTGGTATTGAAATTGTAATACTTGGTGCGAAGGGCGGTTTCGATCACTTTGCTCCATTGTTTCAAGATGATCCTGAGTGGAAGTGTGCCTTCATTACTGACGACGACTCAGCTCCAGAAGATATTGCCACAAAAGAACGTAGTCTCCCTGAAGAAACGATCACCAGCCCAAGAACGTATGCAGGCGTAGGCACGTTTGAGTATGAGCTTTTACGAACCGCAGACAAGGCTGACAAGAGTGATGTTCCTATCTCTAAAAAACGCGTTGAGAAATTACAAACAGCCTTCTTAAATGCAACTCCAAAGGGATCAAAGACGTTTTTTGATGAAACAAATCTACCGTTGAGCTATAAACGAATGAAGAATAAGGCTGTCGAGGGTGAGTGGGGCGGCGAGGGTCTAAAATCTAATTCATACTTTGAGAAATCAAAATCAGAATTTGCATTTCAACTAGGACAATTGCTCGTAACTGGTGATGAGGATATGATTCCTGCCTATATAAAAGAAGCTATAGATTACGTAACTCCGAAAGATGACATATCTGATGCTGAGCATACACCAGAAACAAACACTTTGGGATAACGATAAACCTATCCAAGATGCTAAGGTCAAGCTAATAGCGAGACCCGGCACCGGTAAGACGCAAACAGTGTCTTCGTATGCAATCGATCTCGCATCTAACCATGTTGGTCTAAGAGCCTATCAAGGTATAGCAATGCTGTCCTACACAAATGTTGCAAAACAGGAAATAAGTAAGAGAATTCGACAATTAAATACAGGATACGAGTTGTTGGACTATCCAAATTATATTGGTACATTTGATTCATTTATTAACAACTTTATTTTCTTACCTTTTGGACATCGCTTTATGGGTGCGGGCACAAGACCAAGACTTGTAGGTGAGCCTTTTGGTGTATGGAGCGGGTTGTTAGAATCGGCACCGAGTCATAGGACACACTCTATGTACTTTGATTGCTTTTCATTTTCAAAAGACGGCAC
>CAYLMF010000061.1:0-1262 GCA_964385005.1 uncultured Bdellovibrionales bacterium
TCTTCGTAGGACGCTGTAAGCGCGGCAACAACAAGGAAGTTATCACTGACCAAGACATCGACTATGTTGTTCTCTCATCCGCCAGAGAGGTGCGCACTGGTCACATGATACGCTCAAGCTACAACAGAAACCCAGATGCAGTGGTGCCTATCCATCTCTTCTATGAACAAGACAATCCTACATTTGAAGTAAGGATTAACAATCGACCGTCACACTATGTCCGAGCCTTCAAGTACGACAAGGCTACAGCTCCACGTGACATACAAGAATAGCTCTCAAAAAATCCTTTCTGAACGAAAGGATTTTTTGTTACGCCTTTTCTTCTTCTGTTAGAATTTTGTCTGATGTTTCTTTGAGGTAGATAGGTAAAGCACAAAGAGAAATACCTGTCTGCAAAATACGAGAGAGGATTGCAACGGTAACCGCTACTTCAAAACTGACTCCCAAAAGCACAAAGAGAACTCCATACGCCCATTCTTTGACTCCGATATTACTGATAGAGATGGGTAGACTGACATAGAGCGCCATAAGAAAGACGAGCCCGAGAAACGGTAGAAATGGCAGAGTATATCCCAATGCCAAGAAAAGGACATAGTTAGAAAGCCCGAGTCCGACAAACATAAAAAGAATTGTCCACAGACCAGCTGTCCGCCAGATAGTAAAATCATTGTAGCGTAAACTTTCTGCAAATAGGTTACGGAGCTTTGCCCAAGGTATTTGAGTTACAAGAGATTGTACAAAGGCTGTCTTTTCAAAGGCAATCCACAAAGCAAAAAAGAATAAAAGTCCCCCTACTCCTATGTATGAAAAACTGAGAAATGGAGGCAAATCAAGGTACTGCCAAACAAACACTCCGCCCAGAAGGGTTAGGAGCGAGGTCATAATAAGCCCCAAAAAGCGATCAAAGATTACGGTTGAAAACGCCTTACCCTTACGAGCGCCTCTATCTACCAGCCAGAGACTTCGATAGATATCCCCACCAATAGTTGAGGGCAAAAAGTTATTGATAAACGTTCCTGTAAGGTACGTCTTAAACCCCTCCCAGACAGAGAAGTGAATGTCTTGGTACAAGGCGATAGCCTGCCACTTCTTGGCCGAAAGCACCATAGCAGAAAGCTGCAACAAAACAAACAAGACGATATACCCGTAGGAAATATCATGGAGCTCCTTCAGCACCAGTTGCCAATCAAGCTTTTGAATAAGCCAGCCCACCAATGCCAAAGCAACCAAAATTTTTAGAATATTAAAAAGCTTTTTTTTCA
>CAYLMF010000061.1:1362-3401 GCA_964385005.1 uncultured Bdellovibrionales bacterium
AGCTTCCAGCAAGGCATTACTCATACCCTCATTGGCAGAAGGCAAGACAAACACTTTGGCTCGCTGATAGTACGTGACTGTTTCTGTTGCAGGAATTCGTCCCAAAAATCGCACACTTGCATGCACGCCAAGCTCATGTGCCCTTTGACGAAGCGCCTCCTCAGAAGCTCCATCCCCCATAATTTCAAACACTACTTTTGGATTGTGGCACAGAAGCTTTGGCATAGCCTCGATAATAAGATGAAGCCCCTTACGCTGAGTCAGACGTGTGGCTCCTGCTGTTATAACCCATTCTCCTACTGGTGCTTCAGTAGGAAAAAATCGTTCCGTATCGACACCATTTGGGATAATACCTATCTCCTGCTCAGGTGCTGACAAGAGAGCGAGATCTTTAAGTCCCTGACTGTTTGAAATAACTCGAAAAGCCTTCTTCCAAACCCGGACAATAATTGGTCTCAAAAAATTGTAGAGAAAAGCAAAGCGCTCACTATACCCAGGCACATCAGACCCGCGAAGAGAAACTATATACGGGATATGATGCTTCTTGCCCAAACGCATAGCAAGAGCTCCGCAAGGAACTCCAAAGAAAGCATGGATCACATCGTAATCATTGGCACGAAGCAGTCCATCTGCATACGTATACGCCTTGTAACTGTAGCGAATCAAATCCAGCTGTGACTGATGATGAAGATTACCGTTCTTCCCGATATTGAGTTTATGAATCTGAACATCTTCCCCAAGTACCTCAATCACTTGGTGTTCGTCCGGTGAAGACGTTACCAAATCAACCACCACTGTACCTGACTTACTGTACTCAGAAAGGAGATAGGCCGTAGCATTGGCTGCGCCACCTCCTAGGGGTGGGTATTCGTAGTTTAAAAAAAGAATTCTCATCAAAGTATAAAACCATCAATTAATTTAGGCTTGCCCTGAAGCCTTTTTGTCTTGACAAAAAGTGATTTAGGGTGTATAATAGTAATTGTGTCTCAAAATCATTTTTCCCTAAAATACCCTTTTATTATAGCAAAAGAGTGACCAAAAAAGAAAAGTCCCCGGATAGCAACATGTGCTGTCCGGGGTCTTTTTTTCAAGTCGCTCCTTGATTCTTGATTACTGGTAGTCGGGGCGGATCTTCATCCAAAGCCTGCCCGCGTGATTGCGACCAGTCTTGTCCAGACCGATGCCCCAGAAATTATCTGTCGGCGAATTCTCGACCAACTTCCGATTACCGGTCTTCGCAAGATACTCCCGCACGCTTTGGTGCTGCTTGGCCTTGGCGCGGAAAATCCGCTCCATCACCCGGAGTTTCGTTTGTTCCGTCCAATCCGGACGATACAGATGCTGATGCGCGCGAGCGATAGCTTTGGCTTCTTCGGCCGACCGAGCCAAGCCAATCTTGTTGATAATGGCCTGATCCGTAAACTTCGAAGCCTGGTACGCGTGTTCACAGGTCATGAAAACATGTACCTTGCCAGCTACCTCAAACTCGATAGCATGGGCAGAAAAATTGGAGAGGCGGTAACCTTCCCGCTCGTAGAAATAGACCGGGTCACCAGAGTACGAACCCTGGCCACGACCTCTTTGCCTTCCTTTACGCCTTTTCTGCTTCTCAATAACCTTTCTCACTGTACGGTTGCCAGGGGCATCGCCCTTGGCAACTGCTGCCTCCAACTGAGGGCAATCTTCGACAAACAAGCGATCTTGCGCCATTTCTTTATCCTTCCACACACTAAAAACTACCAAAAGAACTGAAGTAGGAGTATACCCTAAAATCTTATTTTTGTAAAGAGTCCCCTCTCTCGGGATCCCGCATTACCTTGACCTGATTTAATGGTCGATTATCTATGGAAAGCTCCCAGGCTGGATTCTTGTTGTCATAATACTGATACACCTTGAGTCCAGAGATACGCTCCCAATTGGTATAGCGTGACCAGTAGCGAATCCTACCTCGCCTTGTCATGACATAGTAGTCTGGCTGAATAGCGTTTCCATCAAATGTATAGGCTGTAAGACACTTGCCGACAAAAAACTCACACACC
>CAYLMF010000062.1:0-3246 GCA_964385005.1 uncultured Bdellovibrionales bacterium
CTTGAGGTCGGACCTCAATCTTTCATCCTATGGTTTTTGCTCCACTATCCACCAGTCAAATTCTATATCCGTACCAAGTGTCTGTGGAATACCGACTGTAAATGAAGCTCCTGGGACAATAGCGGTCACCGTGAGTGGGAAGCTCAAGGCGCTAGCGGACTTGGCAGTCACAAAGATACGACTACTCTCCACTACTGCTGTAGTGTTTATAGTCACACTGGCCTGACCAGTAGTGATAGTGGCCTTACCCAAGGTAGGAGCGGCGGCATCTACCGTCTCAATAGAGAGAGCTCCCGTCTCGAGTATTTTGGCTCGGAGCTTACCGTCGAGGAGATCGACATTGCCAGCCAAGTCCTTGGCTACCAAATTACCAAGGTCAAAGGTGGTATAGAACTCTGAGAGTACAGTGACTTGATCGGTAAGGGTCTGCATCTGAGTCTCAAGCGTAGTAGTGCGAGCATCAAGACCAGCTATATCATTGCTGATAGCATCTACACTGCCATTCAAAGCCTGAACATCTCCGCTAATCACCTGAAGGTCATTGGCCACAGCTGTCTGTAGACCTCCTAGAGTGGTAATGGTATTACTGACTGAGAGGTTGAGGTCGCTAATATCTGCTATGCGCTCATCATTTTCATCTTGAAGATCTTCGATAAGACCGTTTTGCTCCTGGACGGCTTTGATAATAAGTGGTGCGATAAGTCCGTAGTCGATGCCCCAAGACTGAGTGAGTTCATCGGCTGGCTTGGACACTGCATATGGATAAATCTCGTAGAGATCCTGAGCCACAATACCAGTAGAACTCATACCATCCGCGATAAACTCATAATCACGTACTTCAACCGCCATCAAGTCTGAGAGTGAGTAGCTGGTCGGACGGAAATTAGTCTTCAAGCGACGATCAGAAGTAGTAGAGTACGTAGTGGTTGTGCCAGAGAACGTGATTTCACCGACATCAGTGCCATCACCATCAAGGAACTGGACAAGTGTACCAGTACCAGCTGAGTCTGCTCCTGCCTGGACACTCATACCCCAACGAGTGGCAGCATTACCATCATTGAAGACCTGCATAGCGTAGTCACTGGCGACATCATCAAGCACATCGAGGCGAGCTCCAGGAGCAGTGACACCTGTACCAATACCTACATCTCCGCTTGAGTTTAACGCAAAGACAGTAGCTGAGCCCACGGTGAGGCCAGAACCTACCGTGTACATACCACTGGTCTGATCAATACCAGAGTAGAAATCTCCAGCGCTACCATCGAACTGAACTGAAGCATCTACTGATCCTCCGGTCCCTATGAGCAAGGCAGTCTCTGAAGTATTGGAGCTGGCCAAAGAAAGGTTTCCGGTAGCGTCAGCTGAAATAGTGCCATAATTGGAAACATCGTAGGAGAAGCGCGCGGCATTGGTAGTACCAAAGATATTGAGCATAGCTGCTGGGCTAGCAGTACCGATACCCACATTGCCACCCATAAAAGCGGCGGCGTAGTTGGTATCAGCAGAAGCTACGTTGACATAGAGACCCGTGTTGGTAGAGGTACCCGTAGCGCTACCAGTCACATCGATATACTGTCCGTAGTTGTTGACAGTGCCAGTGCCTGAAGCAAAGGTACCTGTAACTGTGGTGTACCCTCCGTAGTTGTTGAGTGTACCGCCAGTAGCACCTGTACGCGTGACGTCATTGCGGTTGCCATAGGTGGTATCTGTCCCCGTGGTGACCACACCTGTGTCTGCAGTGGTGAAGTAAGAACCATACTCAGTACCAGCGGTAGCATTGGTAGAGGCGAAATCAAAGTCAAGCTTAGCGTCTGGAGTGGTATCACCAACACCTAGATTGCCGGAAGAATCAATTCTCATTCTTTCTGTACCACCATACGTGAAGAAAAGTCCGGTAGAGGATGCATTTATCTTTGAAGTTACGGTGGTGCCGTTGTGAGAAGTGAATTCTATTCCTCCTGCCCAGTTATTATCACTTGATGGCCCAGAAGAACGAATGTTGGCAGAACCAGCAACTGCTTCGGCTACATGTAAGGTATTACTTGGAGTAACTGTACCAATTCCGAAGTTACCTCCCTGAAAAATACCAGAATAATTTGTATCAGCGCTAGCTACAGTGACATGAAGACCGTAGTTGGTAGAAGTACCTGCTGTACTACCTGTGAGGTTAATATACTGTCCGTAGTTGTTGATAGTGCCCGCACCTGAGGCAAAAGTACCTGTGAGAGAAGTGTATTCTCCGTAGTTGTTGAGTGTACCGCCAGTGGCTCCAGTACGAGTAAGGTCTATGCGGTTACCATAATTAGAATCTGTACCTGTGGTGACTACGCCTGTATCATTAATCTGTAAGAAAGATGCATAACTTGTCGTGGCGGTAGTAGTGCTATCAGATAACGTACTATATAGACCATAATTGATAGTTCCACTAGCAACTGCAGACTGCGCGTACAGTCCATAGTTCGTATCTGCTCCCTGAGAATTTACACTAATCCCATAATTATACGAAGTTCCTGTTGTATTTCCACTAACGTCTGATTTCACACCATAATTATAGATATTTCCAGTACCTGAAGCAAAAGTCCCACTGGTATACACATACTGGCCATAATTAGTAATGTTTCCCCCAGTAGCGCCGGAACGGAAAAGGTGTGCTGCGTTAGCATAAGTATTATCTGAACCTGTAGTTACTACACCACTATCAATAACAGTGAAGTATGAGCCATACTCCGTACCCGCAGTGGCATTGGTAGATGAAAAATCTACATCAAACTTAGCATCTGGTGAAGTATCTCCTATACCGACGAACCCTGTCGACTTATCGAGATACAAATCATCAGAAAAGAAAGCAATGTCACCATTTGAGGTAGCATCAGTAGAGAAGTTCAAGAGATTGGTAGAGGTTGTGTAACTCACCACTGCTTCGTCAGTAGTAGAAGTACCAATATGGATAGTCTCTCCTCCAAGGTAGAGGTCTCGCCAGCGATGAGTATCATCTCCAAGGTCTATAGAGTCATCGGTACCTGGAAGGAGTGAGGTATTGATAGCCACTGCTGAGAGATTAGAGAGTGCTGTATTGGCACCTCCTGCTCCGCCACAGCTCGCCCATTCCCAAGTCGTACCTGTGGCTTCGTAGGTAAGACAGTACTCATCGGTCTGGCCGGTGGTAAAGACTGAGTTTGGAGTGATGTTGTTGCTTGAGGCTATGACTCCTGAAGAGTTGATTTGGAAGAGGTCACCTGATCCTAC
>CAYLMF010000063.1:0-3040 GCA_964385005.1 uncultured Bdellovibrionales bacterium
CAGCTGGAGCAGTGGTACCAGTACCTATACCCACGTTACCCGATGAATCGATAGCAAAGAGAGCAGAAGTGCCCACTACGAAACCTGAGCCTACGAGATAGTAGCCTGTGGTTTGATCTACTCCACTATAGTAATCCTGCGAAGCTCCATCGAAAGCAATAGATGAATCAACGCTTGCCCCTGTGCCGATAGTCACCTGTGATTCTGAGGTATTGGAACTCGTCACGGTGATATTGCCCGCGCTCGTGGCTGCAAGTGTGCCGTAGTTGGAAATATCGTATGACAATCTCAAGGCATTGGTTGTGCCGAAAATATCAAGTGGACTTGATGGGCTGGCCGTGCCAATTCCTAAGCGATTATTGGTATTATCCCAGAAGAAGTTGCTATTGTCTTGAGTATAGACACCAGAAGCTCCGGCAAAAACTATCGATCCTGTGGTGAAGGCTGTAGCCGTACCTGTACCACCGTTGGTCACTGGAAGAGTACCAGTCACTTCTGTAGTCAGGTCTACTGATGTACCAAGGGTTGAAGCGATAGTGATAGTGCCAGAACCTTCTGTGATAGTGATACCTGCTCCATCTGTAAGAGTCGCTAAAGTATAGCCTGTACCATTGCCGATAAGGAGAGTTCCGTTAGCTGCTGATGAACCATTCACCCCGGTACCACCACGTACAGCAGAAAGAGTCGCTTCTGAGTTAAGGGTACCGGTACCGCCAGATGTATAGACAACGCCGTTGGTAGAAAGACCACTAAAGGCGATGGTGCCTGAAGAGCTAATGCCGGTGGCTGCAGTAATTGCTCCCGAAGAATTGATCTGGAAAGCATCGCTTGTTCCGACTGTGAAAAGTCCAGCTGGTGTAGCATCTCCAATTCCGAAGTTACCATTTAAGAAGATTCCTGAATACTCAGTACCTGCTTCTGCTCCCATATCGACATACACTCCATAAGCAGTTGTACCTGCATTCGCTTCAGAGGTAATGTTTAATCCATAAATAGTATCGGCATTATCTGCACTACTTGTCCCAGTATCAACTGCAATACCACTAGCTGATGTTGTTCCTGTCGAAGTAGTCAAGAGACTTATACCTAGCCCCATTGAGGTCATAGTTCCGGTACCAGATGCAAATGCACTTGTCAGCGATATGAACTGACCCGCAGTAGAAACAGTTCCTCCCGTAGCTCCAGTGCGAGATACAGCAACTGCCTGACCTGTCACTGATTCGAAGCCAGATGTTACCACTCCAGTATCAGTCAATGACACAACAGATGCATAATCAGTGCCAGCGCTCGTACTTGTTGATGTGTAGTCTACATCTAACATGGCATCTGGAGTACTGTCACCGATACCAAGACGATTATTCGAATCATCAAAGAAGAAGTTTGCATTGTCCTGAGAGTATACTCCTGAAGCTCCGGCAAACACTATTGACCCTGTAGTAAAGGCGGTGCTTGTACCAGTACCCCCATTGGCGACTGGGAGAATACCAGTTACTTCTGATGTGAGGTCTACTGATGTACCAAGAGTTGAAGCGATGGTGATAGTGCCAGTACCTTCTGTGATAGTGATACCTGCTCCATCTGTCAGAGTAGCTAAGGTGTAACCTGTACCATTACCGATGAGGAGGGTTCCGTTGGCTGCTGAAGCACCATTCACTCCTGTGCCTCCACGTGAGACATTGAGCTGTGCTTCGGCAGCAATGCTTGAAGTGCCCGTCCAATAAGCTACGTAGTTGTTGGTACCAGTACCTGTCACCCCTCCTGACCCGGCAATAGAAGCACAATTCCACTCCTCAGTAGTCGTGTTGTATGAAAGGACTTCATTGTTTGCACAGCCTTGGAGAAGCGTAAGCTCGTTATTTCCAGTACCTGCAAATTCAAGACCTGAGTTAGAGCTAGTTAGACCAGTTCCATCGTCGCTATCAAGAAGGTCTAAGGCGAGAGTGAGAGTAGCTCCTTCGCTTCCTGCAGCTCCTCCAGAAATACCATTACCATTTGTAATAGAAGTCACATAATTACCAGTCGTATCTGTAGTAAGGGCTACTGCATTGGCGGCGATAGAAAGAACACCAGCATTGGTGATAGTAGCGTCACCACTCATGGTAGCGAAGGCTGGGGCTCCAAAAGTGACCCCGAGAAGAAGCTGTCCGTTGGTACCAGCTGCTGTGACTTGGACTGCAGATGTACCATTACCGAGGACGACTCCGTTTGAAGTCAGAGTAGTAGCTCCTGTACCACCGTTTCCTACTGGAAGGGTACCAGTCACTTCTGTGGTGAGGTCTATGCTTGTTCCGAGAGTAGAGGCGATGGTGATAGTGCCAGAGCCGTTGGTGACCGTGATGCCACTGCCCTGGGTCAATCCAGCTAAGGTGTAGTTGGTTCCGTTACCAATAAGGAGTTGTCCATTAGTAGGAGTAGTAGCCAGTCCTGTGCCTCCGTAGCCAATACCGATAGTGCTTCCGTTCCACGTAGCTGAGGTAAAGGTCTGTCCACCATCAATAGTAGCGATAGTACCAGTAACATCTGGCATGGTGAGGGTACGGTTGGCGCTTAAATCCCCTGCGTCTAGGATACCAAAGAAAGTAGCTCCGGTTGATTCAAGGATTTGAAGTTCAGATGAGGCGTTGTTGAGAGAAATGTCGAAAGCACCGGTCTGGTTCCAGTTTGCGGTGAGTGCGGAAAGAGAAAGAACAAGACTAGTACCCTCTCCTGTGGCTCCGCCAGTAAGTCCACTGCCTGTACCAACAACCGCCACATAATTGCCGGTAGTGTCTGTAGTGAGAGCCACTGAGTCTGCTGCGATTGAAAGGACTCCGGCATTGGTGATAGTAGCGTCACCACTCATGGTAGCGAAGGCTGGGGCTACTCCTGTAGATCCGAGGAAGAGTTGTCCGTTGGTACCTGCTGCTGTGACTTGAACGGCACTGGTGCCATTACCAAGGACGACTCCATTTGAGGTAAGAGTCGTTGCTCCTGTTCCTCCGTTTGCTACTGGAAGGGTACCAGTCACTTCTGTGGTGAGGTCTATGCTTGTTCCGAGAGT
>CAYLMF010000064.1:0-2918 GCA_964385005.1 uncultured Bdellovibrionales bacterium
TATAAAGATGCCTATTTCTTGCGTCGTTTCTTGAACTCACAAGGAAAGATGTATCCTCCAAAGCGTCATGGTCTCACCGCAAAGGAGCAGCGTAAGTTGGCTCAGGCAGTCAAAAGAGCTCGTTTTATGGCCTTAGTTCCTTACGTTATTAATTAATCTTCTTGGATTTTTCATCTTGGATAGCAGGAGAATGAAAAGTCTTTACATAGTATGCTCGGAATAACAGAAATTAAAAACGGTAAAAAAATTGTTTGGAACAATGAGCCTTATGAGGTAGTTGATTATCTACACTCAAAGACTGGACGAGCCGGAGCGGTACTACGCACCAAGCTTCGTAACTTGATGACCGGAGCAATGTTGGATTGTACTTTCCAGGGCGGAGACAAACTTGAAGAAGCCAATATTGCTAAAGCGCATGCTCAGTACCTCTATGCCACAGGAGATGAATATGAATTCATGGACAATGAGACATTTGAGCAGTTCGCTCTTTCTGAGGCAATGCTTGGAAATGCTAAGGATTATCTCGTTGAAGGGACAGAAGTAATTCTTCTTACTTGGAATGGGACACCTCTTACGGTGGAGCTTCCAGCAAAGGTCACTCTTTTGGTAACAGATGCACCTCCTGGACTGAAGGGAGATACTGCTTCCGGGGGAGATAAGGTAGTAACGGTAGAAACGGGACTCCAAGTAACGACTCCATTGTTTGTTAAAACAGGGGATCGTATCATCATCAATACTGACCGCGGTTCATACGTCTCAAGAGCATAATTGAGGCTTAAATAAAGTAAAAAAGAGCAATTTAGA
Organism: uncultured Bdellovibrionales bacterium; assembly: GCA_964385005.1. Classification (GTDB taxonomy): domain Bacteria; phylum Patescibacteriota; class Minisyncoccia; order Moranbacterales; family UBA1568; genus UBA1568. Next base: position 805 of record CAYLMF010000064.1, read on the forward strand.
CAGTTGCTCTTTTTTGTTTTTTCCGCTATTATTAAGAAGGTTATTGCTTCTTAAAGTACATGAAATAAAAAGCGTTTTTTTATTTTTAAACGGAGTAAGATAATCTGATTGCTTAAAAAAGAGGTATTTTCTATGTCACTACGAGCTTTCCAAATAGGTATTTTTCTTTGTACTCTTTTGGCGCTTGGTTCATTTATAGGGATTCTTTTGAAGGTGGATCCTGACACAGGAGGAGTATTAGCAAAGGGATTATTTTTTAGCAGTCTTTTTGCGGTTACCCTCGGTATTATAATGGAGGTGATGATAGCTGTGTACAAGAAAGGCCTTGGTGAAGAAAGAGCCGCAAAACATATTGGAGGGGCTTTGCGCCAAGCATTTCTTTTGAATTTACTAGTCCTTATTAATACCCTCCTTCTCTACAGAGATATTTGGGTGTGGTGGCTTTCTCTTCTTTTTTTCGCTTTCATTTTACTTTTGGAATTTACAGCCCGTAATTTTCATAAAGGCGAACAGCAGTAATGATAAGTAACATATTCTTTGAATAAACGGTACGATTTTATGGCAAAAAAAACACAAGCAACTGAAGGGTATGGCGCAAAGTCCATCCAGGTTTTAGAGGGTCTTGATCCAGTGCGTAAGCGCCCGGGTATGTATATTGGAGGTACTTCGCTAGAAGGTCTTCATCACCTTATTTGGGAAGTGGTCAACAACTCTATTGATGAGGCGATGGCTGGTCACTGCAGTCAGATTCGTGTAAAACTTTTGCCAGATAATTGGATAGAGGTGGCAGATGATGGGCGAGGTATTCCAGTAGACGTACATCCTCAGACAAAAAAATCAGCCCTGGAGACGGTTATGACTGTACTTCATGCTGGAGGTAAATTCGGTGGAGAGGAAACAGGCTATAAGATTTCTGGAGGACTCCATGGTGTAGGTGTTTCAGTGGTTAATGCTCTCTCTGAGCACACAAAGGTAACGGTGCAACGTCAAGGAAAGGTATTCTTTCAGGAATATAAGCGCGGTGAACCTGTTTCTAAGATTAAGACAATTGGTGTTTCTAAGGTGACTGGCACGGCTGTGGCTTTCCAGGCAGATCCAACGATATTTCCTGAGATTAAGTATTCCTGGAATAAGATTTTGGAGTATTTGCGCTATCAGGCGTTTTTGACTAAAGGTGTTCGTATCACCGTAGAAGATTGGCGCGAGGCAAAAAATGAAAAAGAAGAACATCTAGTCAAAAAGCATGGTTTTTACTTTGACTCTGGGATTATCTCATTTGTAAAATTCTTAAATCGTAAAAAGGAGATTAAGAATGTTACGCCATTTTATGTAGAAAAAACAGTCGATAATATTTTGGTAGAAGCCTCTTTGCAGTTTACTTCTGGATACAAAGAGCATCTTTTTTCTTTTGCAAATAATATCCTAAACCCTGGCGGTGGAACGCATGTGACGGGTTTTAAGATGGCTATGACGCGTATCTTAAACGACTACGCAAAGAAAAATAATCTTATCAAGGAAAAAGATGGTTCCTTGACTTCAGATGACTTGAAAGAAGGTCTTACCGCAGTAGTTTCTGTAAAGTTGGCAAATCCTCAGTTTGAAGGTCAGACAAAAGACAAGCTCAATAACATTGAAGTTCGTGGAGCCGTCTCTTCTGTGGTAGCCGAGGCATTTAGTGAGTACCTAGAGACTCACCCAAGTGACGCGAAGGCTATTTTGGATAAATGTCTACTTACGGTACGCGCTCGTATAGCTGCCCGTGCTGCCAAGGATGCAGTGCTTCGTAAGGGTGCTCTCGATGGGATGACTCTCCCAGGAAAGCTTGCTGACTGTACGTCAAAGGATGCCTCTAAATCAGAGCTCTACATCGTAGAGGGAGACTCTGCAGGTGGAAGTGCCAAGCAAGGAAGAAACCGCTTCTTTCAGGCTATTTTGCCATTACGCGGTAAGTTGGTAAACGTAGAAAAAACAACCCTTGATAAAGTGGTAAAATCAGACACGCTAAAGCCAATGATTATCGCTCTAGGTGCTGGTATTGGAGAGTCTCTTGATATTGCTAAGCTTCGTTATCATAAGATTATCATCATGGCTGACGCCGACGTGGATGGTTCTCA
>CAYLMF010000065.1:0-2915 GCA_964385005.1 uncultured Bdellovibrionales bacterium
AGTAAGAGCAATTTATGTCTTATCGAAAAGAGTTTCTTTTCGTAGCAGTACTCGGATTAGGGTTATTTCTTACCAATATTGGTACAGTAGCCGCCGAAACAGTAGAATTACCACTTATACAGAGTTATAACTACTCTCAGGACCCCTATCTTCTTGAATGGAGTCTCAATAAGAGTGTTGAAAATGTACAGATTGAGCAAAAAGAGCTTTCTTTTGAGGATAAAATTCTTCTCAAGTGGAAAACAAAGCAGGCTAGCCTTTGGGCGGCCCTTCCTACCGAATCTTTTACTATCAATGCTTCTGCTTACACGGCAGCAGCTGATGAATGTGGTAAAAGTGACGGTATGACTGCCTCAGGGCTTATGGTGACTGAAAAGCGCACCCTAGCTTGTCCTCGTGAGTATCCTTTTGGAACGATTGTTTCGATTGAGGGTATGGGCGAATACCGTTGTGAGGATCGCGGTGGAGCTATCAAGGGTAATCACTTTGATATCTATGTAAAAACAAAAAGTCAGGCTTTTGCCTTTGGACGTCAGAATCTAACAGCAAAAGTAGTGCAATAAGAATGTTGACCTCACCAATACCGGTGAGGTTTTCATTTTATTGACGCTACCTTCCCTATTTGGTACCCTTTTGTAGTGGTAGAGAAAGGTCCGATGGCCGAGTGGTTACTTGACCGCCTATGGCGGTGGCAGAGGCCAGCCAAAGGCTGGTAAATCTGCAAAGATAATATAAGAAGGTCGCGTGGCCGAGCGGTTAGGCACGGGTCTGCAAAACCCTTTACTCCGGTTCAAGTCCGGACGCGACCTCAGTAAGGATGTACAATAAAGATATGCCGGGGTGATGGAATGGTAGACATAGGGGACTTAAAATCCCCAGGCGCAAGCCGTGTGGGTTCGAGTCCCACCCTCGGTACAAAAAAACTCCTCTTAAACGAGGAGTTTTCTTATTTTTTTGAAGTCTTTGAGTAAGGTTTCACGCATTCCCCCGTTGTAGAGCGCTGCCGCTGGATGATAGAGGGCAAAAAAAGTTTGTTTGCCAAGACCAGGAATATCGCGAGCGTAAGATTGACCATGAGCCTCCCCTATTTTGACATCTGGGATAAAATGATTGAGAGCGTAGCGACCAAGGGTTACGATGAGTTTTGGTTGAATCAGCTGTATTTCAGCATGGAGCCAGGCTTCGCAGGCTTTGATCTCTTCTTTGCTGGGGTCTCTATTCTCTGGCGGACGATACTTCACTATATTGGTGATATAGACATCTTCTCGAGAGAGTTTGATACTTGCGAGCATCTCATCAAGAAACTTCCCAGAGGCCCCTACAAAAGGTCTACCAGAGAGATCTTCGCTTTTACCTGGAGCCTCTCCTATAAATACAATACTTGCTTGATGATTTCCAAAACCAAAAACAGCTTGAGTGGCTGTTTCTTTCAGGGAACAGAAATTTTTTTGAGCGTATTTTTTGTGAAGCGAAAGGAGTTTTTCTTTCGACATAGGCTACATAATTAGAAAGCCTTCCCCAGTATCAACTATTTTGCCAGGAATTTCAAAACCGCTTGCAAGGACATGGCCCCCTCCGCCAAAGGCATGGGCAATGCGTGAAACATCGACTCCATGGTGATCCATAGAGCGAAGGCTACCTCGTACAGTAGAATCGTCTCTTTCAGACAGTACAAGGGCAAATTTGGCATCAGGAACGGTACTCAGGATAGAGGTTACTTGATAGATGTCTTCTTGAGAGGCTTCGCATTCTGAGATCTCTTCTTGTGTGACAGCTGTTACAAGCATGCCATTTTCTGGATAGAGACGGGCTTTCTCTATAGCCTTTCCCCACAAACGAAGAGCGGCAATATTACGATGGGCAAAGATGATCTGTGAAACTTTATCTAAAGGAGCTCCTTTCTGCATGAGGGTTGAAGCCATTTCCATAACTTCGGGGGTTACTTTTGAGTGTTTGAATCCCCCGGTATCAAAGACGAGTCCGGCCAGGAGATAGGTAGCCATCCTTTTGGTGATACGAGCACCTGTTTGTTTGAAGTATAAGTAAAGAAGTTCACTGGTAGATGAATAATCAGCATCAATAATGACCACATCCCCTGCAAGTTCTATATCAGGGTGATGGTCCATGAGGACCACCACCTGCTCCTCCTTAAGCTTGTCACGGAAAAGATGAAATCCCCTATCTACACTGTCCAAGGCAAAAACGGCATCAAAAGAATGGAGGTCTACGCTATCTGGATGGATAAACTTTTTTTCACCGAGAGGAAGAAGAACTTGTGGAAAGCTATCATAGCATGCAATAGTCACTTTTTTCCCAAGAGCAACTAAATGCTCATGGAAAGCGCTATTTGAGCCCACAGTGTCGGGATCTGGTCGAGTGTGTGCTACCAGAAGAATGTTTTCAGCCCTAGCAACGATATACTCGAGCGTTTTAAACTGAGCGTTAAACTTCTGCATAATTAGGAAAGGGAGAAAAGAATCTTTTCTACAGCGTCTGCATTAAGAGCGGTACTATCTACCTCAAACTTTAAACGAGGAAGAGGTTTCATGTAGAGACGTCCGTGGACAAACTTCTCTATCTGAGAGAGTTCTTTTTTGAGGGTTTCTTCTACGTAGTGGGTTTCCGACTCAGGAAAAATACTGACTGAAAAATAGGCCTGACGAAGATCTTTGGATGTTCGAATTTTTGTAACCGTTGCAAAAACACCTTGTTTGAAGGAAACCTCTGAAACAAGGGCTTCAGAAATCAAATCTCTTAAGAGATCGTTGACCTTAGTAATGCGAAGTGACATGTGATTTGTATGCTAGAGAGTAACGAAGCAGTCTAGCATCTTTTTTGGTAGATGCCAAGGGTTCTTTGGTGTGCAGAAATACTGACCTTCGCTCGAACCTACTTTCAATCACGAAGTGATTGAT
>CAYLMF010000066.1:0-2915 GCA_964385005.1 uncultured Bdellovibrionales bacterium
GCGGACCGGACGGGATTGAACTACTCGGCCTCTGGCCTGCGTTCTATAGGGCTTCCGCCCTCTAGCCCCTTCGGGTCACCCCAAACTGGGAAACAAATGTTTCCCCGACCCCCTTCCTGTTCGAATCCCTCAGACCATATAAACAAAAACCTCCCCACCAATTTGGTGGAGAGATTTCGTTATGCGGACCGGACGGGATTCGAACCCGCGACCTCTCGCGTGACAGGCGAGCGCTCTAACCAGCTGAGCTACCGGTCCATATGTTTTTTGGTCCAGGTAAACGGGACCATGTTTTGTATTCTCCTACATTATCCCGTTACACCCGTGTAGCAGGGGGCAGGATCGAACTGCCGACCTCAGCGTTATGAGTGCTGCGCTCTAACCATCTGAGCTACCCTGCCATATGACAAGGGTGTAACGGGACAAGTCTGAGCTGCCTTATCCTCTCTCTTTTTACGTGTACGATGGCGAAGTTCAGTACCTGTCACCAACTGAAAAAGATTGTTGCGGGGGGTGGATTCGAACCACCGACCTTCTGGTTATGAGCCAGACGAGCTACCAGGCTGCTCTACCCCGCTATATATTGTACATTTCTGACTGGAATGTGGGTGATCATGGACTCGAACCATGGACCTCGACATTATCAGTGTCGCGCTCTAACCACCTGAGCTAATCACCCAAAAATGAACTTTGGTATTGTAGCACGGTCAGAGAATAAATCAAGGGGGGTGCATCAGCGATACCGACACACCCCCGCTCTGTTCCCCTCTTCAAAAAAGTTTAGTGCCCCAAAGGAATTTGCCCCTTATATCGAGCTACGAAATCTGGTGGCAGCGGAGGAACATCTCCCCCGCTCGCATACCGATTATCGTCTTCCGAAGAAGGTTCTCTTGAATCTTCCTCGGATTCAGTTTTTCGTCTCGTCATGAGACTTACCCCATTCTAATTCCTGACCACCTTCTTGGCGGCCTTGCGTTGCCGCTCCTTGACAGTCTTGTCGACCCACATACAAGCCGCCAAAAGATATGGCGCGATGCCCTCAGCAGGTTTGGTACTGGCAGTAGCTGGTATCATGTCTTGGGTTTCCTTTTCACTAGTAGACACAAATGTCCTCTCTTTTTTGATTTTTCCGGATTTCCGGAGCTCATATACTAACACGCATTCTTTTTTTGAGCAAGGGTCAAAATGTGCTTACATTCTTTCTCTTTGAGTGGCGTGATAGAGAGACGGTTGCCAGGACGAAGAATCAGCATGTTTTTCAGGGCCTTTTCTTTTTTGAGCTCTGAAAGTAAGACTATTTCTTTGAATTTAGAGACAAAAGAGACATCTCGCGAAAGCCAGCTGGGATTTTCTATCTTACTCTTGGAGTCATAGTATTTACTCCCCTCTTTGAATTGCTCTGTATCGGGGTAGGCTTCACTTGCTACTTTGGCAATCCCGACCACACCAATTTCTTCAGCGTTAGAATGATAGATGAGGACAGTATCCCCTATTTTGATGGCGTCACGTAAAAAATTCCGCACTTGATAGTTGCGGATGCCGTACCATTCGGTCGTCTTTTCTCGTTCAAGATCATCAATAGAATAGGTACTTGGTTCAGTTTTGAAAAGCCAGTATTGCATAACTCTATAGTAGAGGACTTCTGTCTAAAAAAACAGCCCCCGGCCCGCAACGTGTGCGAACCGGGGAACTATAGGAGCTTGCCGCCGTCAGTGGGCGCGACGACTGCGACCGAAGAGGCGTTCGAGAAGGCCCTCCGGCCCATCATCCGATCCGCCGCCAAACAGGCCGCTCATGTCGATTGCGATGATGTGCATCCCACCGCGACCCTGCTTGGGCATGGCCACGATATCGCCATCAGCGCGGATACCGTACCCGGAAGCATCTTCTGGCAGCGGATATTCACTGGCGACCGTCTGCCAGAGGGCAAACTTGAGGGTCTTCAGCCTCTTGTCGAGCGTCGCGTGCTCCTCATGGAGCTTTTCGAGCGCACCGACATCGCGCTCATCGGCCAGCTGAGCGGCGTTGAACTCATCAGCCTTGGCGTTGGCCGCCTCGAAGGCCTGAGCGAAAAGCGCATAGAGCCGGAGCAGTCCCGGCGAAGCGCGCCCGAGAATCGTTTCCGATTCTTCGGGCTTCGAAAGCTTGGTCAGTTGCCCCACCACGCCTTCATCACTGATGGCATCAACTTCTGCCACCAGGGCATGCAAATACGTTGACATGTTGTATGTACTCCTTCTGTCCCCTTGGTTGAATGGGGACTATATAGAGTAGCATATTTTTGTTATTTAGTCAAGTATCTCAAGGCTACCCTTTTTTGGGCCAGGGGAAAAAGACGCTGGTGGTTTTTTTGTATGCTTCAAAGTCTACATTGTCCTCATAGCGCTTTTCGAGCATAGGGACACCTGAGACAAATACGATCAAATAGGTAATCGTCAGAGGACCGATAAAGGAAAAGAAGCCGCCTGGTACCGAGAGGGCGATAAGCCAAACCCCCCACCACTGAGTTACTTCACCGAAGTAGTTGGGGTGCCTGGTGTAACGCCAGAGTCCTGTAGTCAGTATCTTACCTTGGTTGGTCTTGTCTTTGATAAAGTCTCGAAGCTGACTATCTCCTACTGCCTCGAAGTAGAAGCCAAGCCCCCATACCAAGACACCTACCAAGTCCAAGACTCCAAGCTCTGGCCCACCAAAGCGCTGTATATACAGTACGGGTAGAACTATCAAGAAGAGAAATATCCCCTGAAGAATATAGACCTGGAAATACGAACGGATGATAAACCATTTTCCCCAGGCTTCACGCCATGCCTGGTAGCGAGGGTCCTCGCCCTTTTTACTATTACGGACATGAATATGCCAAGCGAGACGCACTCCCCAAAGCGTCACTAGTACCGTAACCAGTATCTGACGAGATT
>CAYLMF010000067.1:0-1428 GCA_964385005.1 uncultured Bdellovibrionales bacterium
AACTCTTTTGTGGCGGATGAGTTTTTGGACATCAACTCTAGTATGGGTTATGCCAAGACAGGTGTGTGGCAGTCTTGGGATTTCAACTATGGAGTACCAGCTACAGAAAATCTCAACCAGGCTCGCGATGAGCGCGCAACTATCTACAAGTGGCAAGTGGCTCAAGTGCTCAAGATTTTGCCGGCGAGTGAGTTTTCCGCTCGACTCGTGAGTGTTCTTTGGGGGCTTATCTCAATAGTGCTCATTTTTCTCGTAGCAAGGTACTTTACTAAGAGTTCTCGGGTAGGACTTCTGGCGGCATTTTTGTTTGCGGTCTCGGTCTCGGCTATTGTCTTTGACCGTAGACTGCGTATGTATGCCATGTTCTTGCCGGTGTACCTCGTCTTTACGACAGCTCTCTATATGCTTTTGGAACAAAAGTATCAGGGTAAAGTGAAGCTTTTTCGTAAAATATGGGACGCATACGGTATTCATGTTTTGTTTGTACCTATAGCTCTCATGCTTGGTGTGGCGGCATATCTTACCCATCAACTGGCTTTGACGGGACCAATCGTCTTGGGCGTGTATATTTGGATTATGGCGATTGTCGCTTGGCGAAGGGGTGATAAAAAGAATAAGTACAGCATTTTAGGTGGACTTGGAGTTGTAGCGATAGTCCTTCTCTTTGTGACGGGACTCTGGAGTAAAATCAGTCACTTCTTTATCTTTTTTGATAATCACTATTCATATCTTGGGTATGTATTTGGCGATTTTGCACATCCTCTTTTGGGTGCAGTCTGTGTAGTGAGCGGAGCTTGGATTCTGATTAAAAACAAAGAAACAGAAAAGCAGGGTATCTGGCTTGCTACGTCACTCTTTGCGCCATTGGCTATGTCTATCTGGCTTTGGCACCGCAATGCTGGACCGCAGTATATTTTCTTCGTGCAGTCATTCACTTTTATTCTTGCTGCTGTGACTATTTCATGGCTCATGAGTTTTCTTGCCAGCAAGCTCTCTCTGTACAAAAAGGCTCCTTGTGGAGTGCTTCTTCTTGCTCTTTTGCTCCTTCCAAACTACGGGTATTTCTTAGAGGAGAACAATACGTATCATGAGACCACTTCAGGTGGTAATCCAAACTACCGCAAGGTTTTTACGTATTTCAAAAAACAAGTACAGCCTGGAGAAGCGCTTATCACGAGAAACTTCCGTAATTTCTATTGGGCAGATGCTAAGGTGCCAGTATATGATTTTGGTGGCGAACTCTCAGAGCGCAACTTCAATATGGATGACCTACGCGCTATCCAGGCGAAACATGCACATGGCTGGATCATCGTCTCAGAAAATGATCTTGATTATATCAAGGGTGATACCAAAGATTACATAGAACAAAACCTCGAGCATGTCAGTAATTCCAATATCCGTGGTGCTATCGAAGCCTATCGGTGGTAG
>CAYLMF010000067.1:1528-2903 GCA_964385005.1 uncultured Bdellovibrionales bacterium
GGGGTAAGGATTTTCATCTGCCAGAGAAAAACCAAGTGGAGACCAAAGAGAGCGGCGGAAAGAGGAATAAAGGTATACACGGAATGAGGGAGGGTATAGGCTATAAAGCCAATGATGATGCTTGATCCAGAAGAGACAAAAAAAGCTTTAGGGAGGAGTGAAATCTTGAATTCATGGACAAGGGCTACGAGAATGGCAATCATGAGGAAAAAAGAAGTAATAGTGACAGCGAGAGAGGCTCCAGGAAGTCCAAAACGGGGTATGAGAGCGAGGTTGAGGCCGGACATAAGTATGAGACCACCAAGACTGGCATACATAGGAATAAAGATTCTTCCAGCTCCTGAAAGGGCAAAAGAAAAAACGTAGAAAACAGTCAAAAAAATAGCCCCAAAAACAAAGATGAGATATGGAGTAAGGGCCTCGGCATACTTAGCACCATAGAAGAATTGGATCACCTCTGCTCCGTAGATGTACATAAGAGCGAGCATGGGAGTGAGGATGATTATCATGAGGCGGAGAGACTGTGTGACGAGAGACTTGGTCTCGGTATCCGTTTTAGCTGTTTTGGACTTAGCAATGGCAGGAAGAAGAATGATAGTGAGTGCATAAAAAAGAAAATACGGAATACGTCCAGCTGTGATGGCAGCATTATAGAGACCGGTGAGGTAGTCGTCTTGGAGGAGGGCTTTCACAAAGTAGAGGTCGGCAGTAAGGACGAGTTCGTAGAAGATGAGAAACAGGGTAAAGGGCCAAGCGTATTTGAGGAGCTCTTTGCGAGTAAAAGAAAAGTCAGTGTCTTCAGCCTTTGGAAGACCTGGTGCCACCTTGAAAATATCGTAGAGTGAAGCGATAAGAAAAATAATAAGGGGAGCGGCGATATAGCCGGCCACTGCTCCAGCTACTCCCCATACGTAGCCGAGACCAATAATACAGAAAATGCGAGCAAATGAGCGAAGGGTTTTGAGTGTGGCTTGAAGGCGGAAAAAGTGGAGACCGGTGTAGTAATAAAAGTAAAAAGAAGCAGCAGCAAAAGCGGGAATAATAAAAGCAGAAAGTTGAAAAAGCGGTGTAAGGCTTGAATCACGAAGCACAGTGCTCGCAATAAATGGTGCCAACAAATAGAAAATACCAGTGACTGGCAGGATAATCATGATCTGAAGTAAAATAGCCTGCCGTTTAATAGTTTTGACTCTCTCTGGATGATTATCAAAGACCTCGCTTAGGTATTTAGACATAGCCGTAGGTACGCCATTGCCTATGAGTACAATGAGCATGGTAGTAAGGGTCACGATAATACCAAAGCGTCCATATTCAACTGGTCCCAGAATACGCCCCAAAGAAGCGTGAATTACATAACCCGCAATGTTGAATATAA
>CAYLMF010000068.1:0-2758 GCA_964385005.1 uncultured Bdellovibrionales bacterium
TTACCATGAAAAATTTAGAAGCGAACGTATTTTTTGATATCAATAAGCTCCCATCAGAGAAGGGCTTACTTCTCTTTGGTTTATCTATGAGTAAGTTACTCAACAGACAAGATGCTGAGCATTGCATGGAAGACATACGGCATCTTGGTACAGATAAGATTAGTAGACCAAATGTAGGTCTCAATTTTATCTACAGTGACTTTTTGTATCTTTATAGCGATAGACCAGCACCTGAGCTGAAACACTCATTTATGAATCAGGTTATTTACCATCGAAACAGCATGCAAAAGCTGATTGAAAAGAGTCATGTAGAGTTTCAGATTCAGCATGCCTTCAACTACATGGTATGGAATCAGCTCTATGTCGGCACCAAAGACTTTAACCACCTCTTTGATAAACTAAAGAAGATTTATGCTAGTGATGAGAAATTTCAGGGATACCTCAAAGAAGATTGTGATGTTTTTGGAAGAGAGCTGGGGGATAACCAGGTGCATTTTTTTCTAGAAGAAATTCTGATGATGTACCTTTTGAGTAAAAATCAAGTTAAGTTACCAAATGAATATATAGAGAATCATCAAAAATGGATACTTTGGTGTTATCCAGGCCGTCCGCTTAAGAGCGAGGTGTATATGCACCAATTAAATCCATTTAACCTAAACTGGCCAGAAAACCCTTATCAGAGTTGTCAGTATGACCTTGAATCAAAGCAATTGATTGATTTCAATCGAGTAGACTTGGAAACATATAGCGTGAGATAGGTTTTTTATAGCTGTCTCGAGCGGCCCACCAATCGTGATATACTAAAATCACCTAAATAACTAGCGCTAAAGATATGCCAAATTTTGAAATGCCCTCAAATCCTCCGGTAGAAAAAGACAGCGGACTTGCTAAGTTTGAAAGCACGACAGCTAAAGTAAAAGAATTGGTAGCTGATTCAGAGAGTCAGGAAGAATTAGAGACCAAGCTTCAAGAAGCAGGCATAGAGTATTTTCAGATCAATTGGAGCAAACCAGGCGATGATGGCTTTGACCCAGATTCTGATTCAGCAGAACTTACAATAGAGCTTTTCCCTCAGCTTCATTTTGCCAAAAATGGAGACCAGGTATATGTAAATACCGATCCGAACGCACAGTTTTAATTTTTTTGGTTGTTCCATCTCAATCCCTGCTATTTTCGGCAGGGATTTATAATCCCTCTTTCCCTCTATGCACGATCAGAATCCTTGGTACAAAGAACTCGAAGTAGCGAAAAGTATTGCCTATGAAGCTGGTATTATCATGCGCCAGTATTTTGATATTGATCAGGAGAGGGAATGGAAAGATGATGGTACTCCAGTCACTATTGCCGATACCGCTATCAATAGGCTGGTGATTGAACGTATAGTAGAAGCTTTTCCTGAGGATGGAGTGATAGGGGAAGAAGAGAGTAATACTGAGTACGGGATGGGCCGAAAGTGGTTTTGTGATCCTATCGATGGAACCAAGGCCTATACCTGGGGAGTAGCCACAGCTATGTTTTCTTTGGGTCTTGTGGTAGATGGGGTGCCGGTAGTAGGAGTAGTCTACAATCCTTTTATTGATATGCTTTACTATGCCTCCAAGGATGGAGGAGCATATGCCAATGATAGACAGATACATGTTACAGAGGTTCACCTAAAGGAAGGAACAGTTGCCGTTACGAGTAATCTAGCAAAGCTCCGGAGTGACAATACTTTTTTGCATAATTTAGTGGCTAAAGATATTCGTACAGCTTCGTTTAGCGGAGCTGTTTGTAAGTGTGTTTTGGTGGCTAGTGGTCGTTTTGCTGGTTATGTAGAGGATATGGTAGGTACTTATGATCTAGCGGCTTCTCAGGTGATTATAGAAGAAGCTGGAGGTAAGATAACCGATTTTCAAGGTGAACCATTGAGTTATTTGCAACCTTTTCGCGGAGCCATAGTTTCCAATGGACTAGTTCATGAAGAGTTGGTAGGGATGGTAGGTGAAAAGAGCGTATAAAAGGGTTGCCTCCAAGGCAAAATAATGATAGGCTAGTTCTGTTATGAAAGCCTTGGTAGTTCAGTGGCAGAACGCTTCCATGGTAAGGAAGAGGTCGCGAGTCCGATTCTCGCCCAAGGCTCAAAAAAGACAATACTTGACGGAAACCGATTTTTTCGGTACACTAGGATAGTTTTAAATAGACCGAAGAAAGCCTTATTATGGGACAAATCAAAGACACGATGGCAAAACTGAAGTGTAGTGAATGTGGACGTATTACCCATTACACCAAACGCAACAAAAAGAAGGTGAAAGAAAAACTTTCTCTTTCTAAATATTGCAACTTCTGCCGTAAGAATAATATTCACAACGAGAGTAAATAAGCCTTCCGCCTTCGGGCGGATTTTGCTATCATAGTGAAGCGTTCAAAATGCGGGCGTCGTATAGTGGTAATACAGCGGTCTCCAAAACCGTCAACGTGAGTTCGATTCTTACCGCCCGTGCTAGAAACAATATGTCGCCATCGTCTATCGGTTAGGACATCAGGTTCTCATCCTGGAAAGCGGGGTTCGATTCCCCGTGGCGATACAAGTAATACAAAACGCTACCAGTATTGGTAGCGTTTTGTATTTTTATGTGACACAGGGAATCGCACAGGAAGGGGGTCGGGGAAACACTTGTTTCCCAGTTTGGGGTGACCTGAAAGGGCTAGAGGGTGGAAATCCTATAGAACGTATTTGCCGATAGGCAAAACGTAGGTAGTTCGATCCCCGTGGCGATAC
>CAYLMF010000069.1:0-2749 GCA_964385005.1 uncultured Bdellovibrionales bacterium
CCTTCTGACTTAAGAGCTTTTCTAAGCGACGAATCTTGATTTTAACCATTCTCTCGACCGGACTCAGCTTAAGCACCTGACGATAACACTCTTTAGCATCTTTGATATTGCCAGACTCCATGTAGAAGTCGCCAAGCGCCTCATAGGCTTCAAAGTCTTTGGGATTCGTAGCAATCCTACCAATCATATCCTCTTCTGATGATCCTCCTTTAGCACTCCTCTTACGTGCCTCTGGTACAGCTACTTTGGCACTCACCATTGGACGATCCTCCCTTTCTACACTATCAGTAGCTACCATGCCAGAGGCAGGTAAACTCTTAGCCGCCACTATCCGTACTTTTTCTACCGGCGCCGAGTCACCCTCTTGTCCGTCGCGTTTATGACGACGCATAAAAGGAATAGCGAAAGAGTTTTTTTGCTGCACTTCTTCTAGGAGTGGGTCAACTATTTTTTCCTCTTCTTGATCCGGCATAACCGTCTCAAAAAATTCTATCTTATCTTCTTCTCTTTCTTCGTACCGCTCCCCCCCGACAAACTGTTTTTCTTCTGCTACCTTCTTACGACTCTCACGAATAGACTGGAGCCAGTTATGAAGCGTATTGTGCATTCTAAGTGAGCGATTCTTGGAACGTTGCGCGAATCTTTCCAAAAAGCGGAGACTCCATTCTCGAAGACCGAGAAAGTGCTTACTAGCACGAGTCTCCTGCTCATGGACACGCTCCTGAACCAAGGGGTCATTGGCTTTTCGTGATAAATACCACAAAAGTCCGATGATAGCCAGAACGATAATAATAGGTGGGACAATCAGATAGAGCATGGGAGTTTGATCGACGATGTTTAATACTTCTATTCTACACTAGAGTTTATCTTTGGATAAATCCTCTCTTTATTCCGCAGAATACTTACATTTCATAGCGGACAAAAGCACCAACCTGGATGTTTTCTCCAATCTTATGAATTTTTTCGGTAATGACATCTCCTACAGTCTTACTTGGATCTTTCACAAAGGCTTGGTCCATAAGGGCGTGCTCTTTACGAAACTTCTCTTCCTTACCAGTAAGAATCTGCTCAAGCATATCTTCAGACTTACCTTCCTTCAAGAGCTCTTCTTTCCAGATAGCCTTTTCTTTTTCTACTTCTTCTTGCGGCATCTCTTCAGCACGAATATAGCGAGGTGCAAGAGCGCTCACATGCATAGCGATATCACGTCCAAGCTCTAGAAACTCTTCATTGCGGCCTACGAAATCAGTTTCACAGTAGAGCTTAATCATGGCCCCAATCTTGTTTGAGTGCACATAAGAAATCACAATACCTTCATGGGTATCACGATCACTTTTCTTAGCAGCCTTATCCTGGCCACGCTTGTGGAGGATTTCAAGGGCTTTATCTTTGTCACCATTGGCTTCATCGATAGCCTTTTTGACATCTACAATACCAGCGCCTGTTTGCTCGCGGAGAGACTTAATCAATTCCATTTGACTCATATGTTTTGATTTTGACGATTTAATTTATGCAGCTTTGCCTTCTTTGGCATCCTGACGAGCCTTCTTGGCAGCTAAAGCTGCTTTACCAAGGGTTCCGAAGATATAGCGAAGTGATGATACAGCATCATCATTGGCAGGAATCGGGTAATCAATCTGACTTGGATTGGTGTTGGTATCAACAATTCCGATCAGTGGGATATTCATACGACGAGCTTCGTGAATCACGAGCTCAGCTTCCTTGACGTCAGCGATTACGATCACTCCTGGCATCTCAGTCATATCCTGAATACCACCCACCTTCTTGATCAAGCGCTCGATTTCTTCATTCTTCTTGGCTTGCTCAAACTTGGTGTACTTCTTGAATTCACCAGCGGCCTGCATCTCAAGCATTTCCTTCAAGTACTTTGCGCGACCACGAATCTGTCCCCAGTTGGTAAGAGTACCTCCCAACCAGCGATCAATCACAAATGACTCTTCAAGAGTCTTGGCGATTGAAGTAATCGTGTCATGAGTCTGCTTCTTCATACCTACAAAAAGCACTGGCTTACCGGCCTTCACAACACCGCTCAAGATGTTGCAAGCCTCAGTGAGCTTACTTTCGGTCTGAGCAAGGTCAAGGATATTGATATTCTTACGAGTGGTAAAAATATACTGATCCATCTGTGGATGACGACGTGACTTCAGGTGACCAAAGTGTACACCCGCTTTGAGAAGACCTTCGAGAGTCAACTCATGTCCGACAAAATCAAACGAGCCAAAATAATGACCCTTTTCTGTAGCTGTGGTTAAAGGAGAAGCTACAGCTCCTTTCGGTTCTTCATTCATATGAATTTCCTTAATGTGAGTTAGACCACCACCTATTTTTTGGATTGATGACCCCAAATACCAGAAGCCTGGTATCAGGAAAGGGTCGGCAACAAAAAATATGTCTGATTTCAAAGCTTTTATCTACCTTTAAAAGGTGTTTACAGTAAAAGCGAAATACAGGACCAAGTATAGCAGAATCCAGGCTCTTGTCAATTTAGAAAGTCCGTGTTACACTCCTACTTACATTTCTCAAACCCTATGAAACAAGGAATTCACCCAACATATCATAAAGAAGCCACCGTTACCTGTGTTTGTGGAGCAGTACTGACTACTGGCTCTACCATCGAAAAGATGAACACGGAAATCTGTTCTAGCTGTCACCCTTTTTACACCGGTAAGAAGAAGTTTATCGATGCTGGTGGTCGTGTAGATCGCTTCAAGCGTCTCACTGCCAAAGT
>CAYLMF010000070.1:0-2644 GCA_964385005.1 uncultured Bdellovibrionales bacterium
GTTTTTGAGACTCATTGCTCAGTCATAGACGAGTGCAGCCACTTGCCATTTGACCTCGAGTGAGCCAAAGCGCACTCGCTGACAGAGGAAGCGAATGACCTTCTCCAGTTGCTCATGGGTTCCGAGATGCTTGTGATCGCCGATAAGCTCCTTGAGCTGACCCTTGGCAGACCAGAGACCTCCCAGATTCCATATTTCCCAGAAGCGCCCACTGTCCTCATCACGCTTTGAGCGCATACAGTCGAAACCAAAGCCTGTGAGCTTTGCCGCTTCTTGAGTATAGCCATCGGGCGTGAAACGCATGCCCGCACCAAGGCCCTGGATCTGAAGGCCGGGTGATTGATGCTCTGACATCGTCGGTACCAGAGGGAGCTCAAGCTTGACCTCTCCTGGCGTGGCCGGCGTCCAAAACGGCATCATCTGCTCATCATCGACAGGTCCAGGCACATCGGCAAGCTTATAGTGCCTTTCGAGGCGCCCCTGGTCGTTCACAGAGACCCAGAAGCGATTCTCGACCATCCCTCGGAGCATTTCAAGCTCTTCGGGCCTTGCTCCACGAAGGGAAAAGTTCCCATCCGAACCGCCGGAACTTGAACACCGAATACGCTTTGCTTCTTCACGAAGACGTGCTTCTTCGGCCTCATTGGCCCTGGCTGAACTTTCAAAAAGTCTGCTCATTGTTTTGTCCTTCCATAGAATGTAGTCACTTTTAGGAGAAGGAGCGAAAAACGCCTTCTTCCGTCTTTCTGCAGTTGTAGGGATCGTTGTGGATACCATCCATAGCGATAATTACGCCTGGCTTACTTGATGTCAGAAGCACCCCCAAAGCAAAGCCGATGCGAGCGAGTGCATCTGAATCACGCATACAGGCCGGCTGCGAAGCTCCGACCAATACAATACGCTTTTGCGAAAGAGTTGCGTCTTCGCTAAGCGACTTAGCAGTTTCGATCATGGTATCTGTGCCATGTGTGATCAATATTCGTTCTTCTTCATTGCGATTCCAAAAGGCCATCTCGCAAATAAGTCGCCGATCTGCCTCAGTAATTTCGAGACTGTCTTTACGAAGCGCTTCACGATGGTCGAAGTGAAACACGCCAAACATCTGTCGGAGAATTTCGGGCGTTACTGGCTCTCCAATATGGAGATCCTGAACTCCAAGACCCGTACCATAGACCTTATCGATGGTACCGCCAGTGGTAATGAGTGCAAATGTCATGAGATCTTCCCTCTTTCCAAATTGTTAAACAACACATAAAAATAGCCCGAATTGGGCTATTTGTCAATAAAAAAACTCCTCCGCTAGCTGGCGGAGGAGCATGTAAACTATTTCAAGCCAAAGGCTTTTTTGACTTCTTTGACCTGGTCGAGTTTTTCCCAGGTAAAGAGCTCTACTTTCTTTTTGACCACCTGGCCTTCTGGAGAGACAAACTTCTTTTCTACTATCTTGCTCTCTCGTCCCATGTGACCATAAGCAGCGGTCTCGCTATAGATAGGGTTACGGAGCTTGAGACGTGTCTCGATACTGTATGGACGCATATCAAAGCATGCCATCTTCATAATCTCTGCCGCTATCTGACCATCTGTCAGAGCTACTTTGGCGGTACCATAGGTATTTACATTGATAGAGGTAGGCTTGGCCACACCGATAGCATAGCTCACCTGGACCAAAGCTTCATCACACAGTCCAGCCGCTACCAAATTCTTAGCAATATGGCGAGCCGCATAGGCAGCACTACGATCCACCTTACTTGGGTCCTTGCCACTAAAAGCTCCTCCGCCATGTGCACCCTTACCGCCGTAGGTATCAACGATAATTTTGCGTCCCGTGAGGCCAGTGTCTCCATGCGGTCCACCGATCACGAACTTCCCGGTTGGGTTGATATGATACGTGATTTTACCCTCAAACAAATGCTTGTGTTTTGGGTACTTAGCCTTCACGCGCGGAATGAGGATATTGATGATATCTTCTTTGATCTTCGCAAGCATTTTCTTATCTGAATCAAAGTCATCGTGCTGAGTAGAGACTACGATAGTATCAATACGGACTGGATGATTGTGGTCATCATACTCTAGGGTCACCTGACTCTTGGCATCTGGACGTAGATACTTAATCTTGGTATTTTCTCTCCGTAGGATAGCAAGCTCGATAAGAATCTTATGCGCTAAGTCGAGAGCGAGTGGCATATAGCTTGGGGTTTCATTGGTAGCGTATCCAAACATCATACCCTGGTCCCCTGCCCCCTGTTCTTCTTTCTTCTTTTTGTCGACTCCCTGATTGATATCCGCTGACTGTTCATGAATAGCCGAAAGCACTCCGCAGCTATTGGCCTCAAACATGTATTCGCTCTTGGTGTACCCGATACGAGCAATCACTTCTCGGGCAATGGTCTGCACATCAAGATACGCTTTACTCTTTACTTCACCAGCGAGTACTACCTGGCCAGTGGTCACGAGCGTTTCACAAGCTACTTTACTTTCTGGATCAAACGCCAAGAAATTATCTATCAATGCATCACTAATCTGATCAGCCACCTTATCTGGATGCCCTTCGCTCACTGACTCTGAGGTAAATAGATACGCCATATTTTTTTGTTCATTAAATTGCTCTTCATTTTACCGTTTCTTTTTTAGAAAGGCAAAACCC
>CAYLMF010000071.1:0-2626 GCA_964385005.1 uncultured Bdellovibrionales bacterium
CCTAGCTGATAGCCTTTTTGCTTTACCTGACTAATGATGTTTTGTGTTTCTTCTCCTTCTGGAGTTTCGCTTTCTATGGCTTCGTGTTTACTTGGATCAAAGGCTTCTCCGATAGTCGGTACAAGAGCTTGGACACCACGCTCAGCGAGGACATCTGCGAGCTGTTTCTCTATATACTGGATACCGACAACCCATGGACTCGACTTTTGTTCTTCAGGTACGTGCTGTGTAGCAGCATTGAAGTTGTCTAGGACTGGGATGATGTCGAGCACGAGGCCTTGGATGAGATAGTCTTTGAGGTTTTTCTCGGCTTCGGCCTGACGCTTCTTGTAGTTGTCGAAGTCTGCTTGGAGGCGCAGGAGGTCACTGAGGTAGCTCTGTTCTTGAATGCGCTTGGTGGCATTGGCGATCACGCTCTTGAGCCAGGGCTTGATGTCTTTGTGACTAGCTACTTCTTCACTGGTCATCCATTGGTATTCACTGTGCTTCTCACTGAGTGTGATGTCTCCACCCTGGTAGAGTCCGAGGGTAAAGGTAGCGTAGACAGGACCGTCGATATATTCCATGTGCTCACTGTGCACTATTTCTCCTATGGTGTACTCGACTGCATCGCCTATCTCTTCTACGACATCTCTCTTGAGACCTTCAGCGACTGTCTCGTCGTTTTCTATGCGGCCACCGGGGAGGTCCCATGGAAAGTAGGTCTTCCAGAAGGTCTCGTACTTCTTGGGGTCACCTTTGCCTGTCGGTTTGTTGGCCTTGAGGAGAAGGAACTTCTTGGTGTTTGGGTCATAGAGTGCCAGCTTCTGGCCGATGACATATGGTTTGAGGTTGTTTTCGGTCATAGGATTATTTGTTTTAGCGGATAAAAGTAATCAGATTGGGTGCGATGATAATGAGCGGCAGGAGATTCTGAGAATTGGAGAGGAGGCGGCTCATGTATTCGAGGAGGGATTTGTTCTTGGCATAGTCCATACGCTTGGGACCGATGATAGCCAGGACGGCGGTGCCTTCGGTAGTCTGGTATGGAGCGATAATCATAGAGCAGTGTTCGATGCCGGTGATGGGATTTTCTTCCCCGATGTATATCTGTGTCTCGCCGGTCTTTAAGGTTTCGATGATTTTTTCGAGCTTGTCATCGAGAGTGTCGAGGGTTTCGACGAGGCGTACCAGGTCATCTAGGTCTTGGAACTCTGGTTTGTCGAGCATCTCTTTCATACCGAAGTCGTAGAGTTCTTCATGGCTAAGGAGACCAGAGACAGCGAGGTTGCCCGAGAAGGCTGAGAGAATCTTGGCTGTGCTTCGTCCAAGACGAGCATGCTTGGCCTTGAGCATCAGGAGTTCCTTCTGGAGCTGACCTTGCTCTTCTCTGGAAAGTTCTCTGTCTGAGAGGGCTTCCACGAAGAAACGGTAGCCTTGGTCAGTCGGGATACGTCCAGCAGAAATATGTGGCTGGTAGAGATACCCCTCTTCTTCAAGGAAGGCCATATCATTACGGAGGGTGGCACTACTCACATCGAAGTCAAAGTTCTCAAGGAGCACCTGTGAGCCCACTGGCTCTGCGGTCTCGCTGTAGAGAGTGATGATAGCTTTGAGCACTTCTTGTTGACGGGCGTTCATATGTAGATACGGATACAAATATATTTGTTGCTTGTATTATAAAAACTGATTAGCAGTCTGTCAAGTAGAGTGCTAATTATTATGGAAAAATAGCTCTATAAAAATCAAAAGAGGGCTGTTCGTTGGTTGACGAACGCCCTCTTTATCTGACCCGCGTATTACGCGAACCGGTCAGCTGATACAGCGGTTGCAGTGATTACAGTGCACTCTGTTGCCGCGACGAACGATGTTTTCCACGCCGCCGTCCATGTTGCCGCCACGGTAGTGGTGATCTTTACGAGCTGCTTGGATGGTGATTGGTTCACCGCTGCCTTCGGCGGGGCAAATCACCGTAGTAGAGTTTCTGTGAAAAAAGTCAGCGTCATGGGCTGGTGCCTCAGATTGCGCCATTGTATCCCTCCTCTCAATTGGGTATGCATTGGTTGCCGCAGATATCGCGACAGGTATCGTCGGCGTTGTGAGTCCCGTTGCCTAGGACAGCTCCATAGGCTTCTTCGGGAGTCATGTGGTGATGAGCCTTGTGACAGTAGATTTCTTCTGCCTCAGCTGAGACATGCACTTCCTCATCGGAGACAGCTTCTCCATGAGAAATATTTAGCCCCGGAAGAAATCCTTGGGTAGGGATAGGTTCCGCTGGCGGAATAATCCCTGGCAAAAAAGTCTGTGCATCTTTAGTCATGGTATTCCCCTCTAGTTGATGGATCACTGGCAGCGGTTGCATCCCGGACATTCTGCCGAGTCTGCTTGGTAGAGTTCTCGAGCTCCGACTCGCGAAATTTCGATCGGATTGCCCGAACGTGCACAGTGCACACCCCGATCAGCTTCTACCTCGGCTATGTTTGCCAAGGTCTGAGGCAGCTGCCCATCAGCCACACCGAGATGATCTGGCAAAAAGTCATTTTCCCGCATAGTCTCTGTACCTCCTCTTGTTTCTGTGCTCCTGGCTCGCGAACGAGCAAGAGCAAGATAACCTACATCTGGATAACCAAACACGTACTTCCCCTCT